>JAFOMO010000220.1 GCA_017418905.1 Clostridia bacterium
ACGGTAAGAGTACCGTCTGAATATATAGAGTGACAATGCAGATCGGCAGACACTGTATCCCCCCCCCGATTCAATGCGAAGCGGGCAGTGCCCGCAGACATTAATGCGCTTATACATAATAAAACTTATAATTCATAGCACGCACATAGCACGCAAATAAAATTCTTACTATGTTATACTATGTGTCAATGATATTCAAAAGGTATTGCAAGCAACAATTGCGCAATCATGCGCTTATACACAATAAATCCGTATTTTTACTGCATACGAATATACTTTTTACTATCAGTATAACAAAGTGCGGTTATCTTTGCAAGACGTTTAAACGCATTATTCTGTATTCCGAAATTATTCAGTATGTTTTTTGACATACACAATTTACAAAAATCAAAAAATATGCTATAATCCTATCAGTAATTATACAAACGATCAGAGGAATCAAAATGAAAAAAAAGATCATAGCTGTTATTATGCTGATAACAGGTATTGCATTTGTTTTATACCCCATAATAGGAAACATAGTTAACGTAATGAAACAAAACGCTGTACAAGACGAATACAACGCAATGGTCTATCAGCTTAATACCGAAACAAAAACTCAGCTTAAAGAAGAAGCCGCAGAATACAACAAAAAGCTTGCCGAAGGACAGCTTGATATTATCTCTACCGATGAAGATACTATTGACAAAAACTATGATGACGGCTCGGGCTATACAGCGGCACTCAATGCAGGAAACGATGTATTGGCTATTATTAAAATACCGAAAATTGACATTGAACTTCCCATTTACAGAGGTACAAACGCCGAAACGCTTGAACAGGGTATCGGTCATCTGCGTAATACCTCTTTGCCTGTCGGCGGTGAAAGCTCACACTGCGTTTTAACGGGACATACGGGTCTGCCCCGTTCAATGCTTTTTACCGATCTGAATAAGCTTGAATACGGCGATATGTTCTATATTCAGTTTATTGACGAGATACACGCATACAAAGTCGATCAGATAAAGATAGTAGAGCCTTACGACAGCTCAGACCTCGGCATTATAGACGGAAAGGATTATATTACTCTGCTCACCTGTTACCCATACGGCATAAACTCTCACAGACTGCTTGTAAGAGGTGAACGAACCGCCTTTGACGGTAAAGTTATTTTCAACAAAACAGGTAAGATCGAAAACATTACCGAAAAGCCTGTTGATATTACCGAAATAAAAACAGAAGATACGCCTATCCCCGTTTCGGAAAAAAGAAATATGATAGACGAATTTCTGCAAACAGAAGCCAAAGTAAACGTATACGGAAAAAATATCAACCTCTGGGCAGTATTGATAATCGTTGTACTCATCATTACGGGTATCATTATTTGGCTGGTAATATCTATTGTACAGTTCAACAAGCTTTTAAAGGAAGTTGAAGCCGCTGAAACCACAAGCACCGATAATACCGAAAACACCATTGAAAACGGCGGTGATAACGAATGAAACCATTTAAGATACTGATAACAACAGGCTGTCTGCTGATTGCTGTCGGCATAGGTATAATAATGTATGCGCCCGTGTCAAGCTTTGTGAACGAACAAAATATGAAGGACACTATTTCTGCGTATGATATTGAGATCAAAGAAATGATAGACAACACCGATACAGGCGAGATCGAAAAAATAATCAGCGAGATAAACGAAAGCACCGATACGGAATATACAATTCAAGACTACATTGAGGACAACAACATAACCATTGACACAGACAATAAAGAGATAAACTGGGCATGGCTGGCACTTTTGCGTGAACAAATGCAGGAGTACAACAGAGAGCTTGTCGAGTTCGGACAGTATGAATTAAACGACCCATTTGCGTACGAACAGCCGTCCTTCAATCTGTATTCATACAGTCTGTATGACAATGTATTCGGGCATATTTCAGCACCTGCAATAGATATGGATCTTCCGATATATCTCGGGGCAAATCAGTACAATATGAATTTCGGAGCTGTTCAGCTTTCATATTCTTCTATGCCTATCGGCGGTGAAAGCACAAACGCTGTTTTTGCGGCGCACCGTGGATACATAGGAAAAATATTTTTCGATAATATAGTATTTCTCGAAGAGGGCGATGATGTTTATATAACAAACCCCTGGGAAACACTGAATTATAAGGTAATTTATACAGAGGTGATAAGCCCCTATGACATTCAGAAATGCTATATTCAGCCCGACAAAGACCTCATAACACTTCTCACCTGTCACCCCTACGGCGAAAGTACACAACGCTATATGGTAGTGTGTGAACGAACTTCTGAATAATGCGCAATGAGCAATTCGCAATGCGCAGTGTGCAATGTGCAATGTGCAATGTGCGCCGCAATATAATTTTTGCGTTACTTCACAGCACGCAAACATCATCTATGATTAGTAAATATATTCGTATAATTCACAACTCGAAAAAGGGACTGTTTAAATATTCACAGTCCCTTTTGTTTTGATATTATTTAATTTTCGTGCAAAAAGCTTTTGGTTCTATTTTATAGCCGCAAATTTCCACTTTTTGTATAGTATGACCGCATGCAGTGAAGTGTTTGTTTTATTGTGTATAAGCACGTCTGCCGCATAATTGCACATTCAGACTGTGCAAAAAGTAGTGTTCTTCTATGTCAAGCCTTACTGCGCCGCCTTGGAGCGGCGGGGAAAGTTTTGTTTTAAACGGAAGTAAGGGGCATTTTCTGCCAAAATGCCCCTCTTCCAAAAACAGTCCGCAGGACTGTTTTTGAAATTCACCCCTAAAAGGGCTGGAGCGTGCCTCCGGCGGCTAAGGGGCGCTGCCCCTTAGAACCC
>JAFOMO010000221.1 GCA_017418905.1 Clostridia bacterium
AATAAAATATTAATAAATTGTTAACTAATAATCATAAAATGATAATTATTATTTTTATATATTATATACCATATTTCTGCTTTTGTAAAGAGAGATTTTGATATTTTAAAAAAATTAAACTTTAGTTTACAAATAATTGTCTTGTAAAAAGAAGTGATTGATTGTATAATAGATAATAGTTAAAAAAATTATTGGGAGAGATCGCATTGGATAATAATACAGAAAACCACTCAACTGATACTGTATCTGCTCCGCAGCCGTTTAATACCGAACATATAGTCGGTGCAGAACAGACAAATATTCCACAGTCTACCGCAGAAAAGCAATATACTATGAGAGTACGACAGCAAAACACTCAGCCTGTACAGTACGGTGTGCCCAATCAGGGCTATTCACCCTCTTATGCCGTTCCGCAGCACAGCGCAGAATACAGCAGATCGGGGCAGACAATGCCGCAGTATCCTGTTTATCAGACACCCGTACAAAACAATGCACCTTATCAGATGCCTTACAGAGCACCTGCGCAAATGCCTATGGGGTATAATCGCTATCCTCAGCCTGCGTATGCAGGTGCTTCGCTGCCTGCTCAATACCCTTATAATTACGGTATGTATAACTATACGCCCTCGCCGCAAGAGGCAGAAAAAGCAAAGCTTAAAAAGACTTTTTCCTTTACAGGCAAAACAACGCTTATTCTGCTCGGCGGTATTTATCTTGCGGCGATCCTTATAGAGGTATTCGCAGTTGTCTGCGGAGTATCGCAAAGAATACCCGATATGAAAACCGATCCTTATATGGGCTTTACTCCTATGGGCTTTTATCTGTATGAAGGTCTTGCTTCTCTGCTTGGAATATTCATACCGGCATTATTACTTATCAAATCTTCAAAGATGTCGTTTAATGAAGTGCTGCCGTTTAACAAGATAGAGAAGAAATTCGGCGCAGCACTGGTCTTTGGCGGTCTGGCTGTCTGTATGATCGCTCAGATAGCGGCGAGCATACTTATAACAAATGTTTCTCTTTTTGGAATTGATATTCAATCTGCTTTGGAAACGGCAGCCGCAGCATCACCCTTTGACATTTTTATGAGTTCGATTTGTACTGCTCTTATTCCTGCTCTTGTAGAGGAATTTGCTTACAGAGGTCTTGTTCTTTCCGTACTCAAAAAGCATGACGAAGCCTTTGCAATTTTTGCAAGCGCATTTTTATTCGGACTTCTTCACGGTAATTTTGTACAAATACCGTTTGCCTTTATTGTAGGTCTTGTACTTGCATTTGTAAGAGTAAAATCAGATTCTATGCTGCCGGGTATTATTATTCACTTCTGCAACAACTTCTTCGCAGTTATCGTAACGGCTGCCGGCGAAGCTTTACCCGAAAACATAAGCACTATTATACAAACAGTTTTTATGCTTTTGTTTATCATTGCAGGTTTTATTGCTATCAGCTATCTTGTTAAAAATCACAAGGAGATATTTGAACCGAAAAAATCCGAAACATCTTTCAGATTCGGTGAGCTTACGAGAATGTTCCTATCGACCGGTACAGTTATTGCTTGTATGGTAATTCTTGTAATAATGTCACTTGTGCTTGTTGCTTCCGTATGACAGTATTTGAGTCTATCGAACAAAAGGATATTTATTTCATGAAAAAAGCCCTTGAACAGGCTCGCCTTGCCGCAGCGCAGGGCGAAGTTCCTGTCGGGGCTGTTGTTGTTAAGGACAATGAAATAGTATCGGAGGCATACAACACAAGAGAAACCTCAAAAAATGCTCTCAGTCATGCAGAGTTAGACGCTATTGACAAAGCCTGCAAGAAGCTCGGCGGCTGGAGATTGTGGCAGTGTGAGCTTTATGTTACACTTGAACCGTGTCCGATGTGTGCGGGGGCAATAATAAACTCACGAATAAAAAGAGTGGTTTACGGAGCATAC
Organism: Clostridia bacterium; assembly: GCA_017418905.1. Lineage (GTDB taxonomy): Bacteria > Bacillota > Clostridia > Oscillospirales > Acutalibacteraceae > RUG592. The sequence goes on from JAFOMO010000221.1 coordinate 1,934, forward strand.
GACAGCAAAGCAGGATCATGCAAAAGCGTAATAAATCTTTTTGATCTGCCGTATAATCACAAACCGGAGGTTATAGACGGGGTACTCAAAGAAGAGTGTGCAGAGCTTTTATCAGATTTTTTCAAACAACTCAGAAAGAAAAAATAAAAAAAACAATAAGGGAGTGAGATCGTTTGGCAAAGCCTAAGAGATCTTATATATGCTCGGAGTGCGGATATGAATCAGCTATGCAGTACGGAAAATGCCCAAGCTGCGGCGAATGGAACACAATGAACGAGGAGCTTGTTTCAACCGTTACCAAAACAGCAGAAAAAAAGACAACTTATAATCCATATTCTGCGCCGCTGAAGCTCAGCGGTATAACCACAACAGATGAATTTCGCTATAAAACAGGCATTGGCGAGCTTGACAATGTTCTTGGCGGCGGTATAGTTAAGGGCTCTTTAGTTCTAATAGGAGGAGATCCCGGTATCGGAAAATCTACAATACTTTTACAGGTTTGTCAAAACCTCGGTGACAGTATCAGTATTTTATATGTATCGGGTGAAGAATCACGCAGACAGTTAAAGCTTCGGGCAGACCGACTCGGTGTTGACAAGGATATTCTCGTTATGACAGAAACAGACGTTGAGATCATATGCGAGCATATCAAGTCTGCTGCGCCCGAGCTTGTCATCATAGATTCTATTCAGACTATGAATCTAACGCAGCTCAGCTCTTCTCCGGGCAGTGTTACGCAGGTAAGGGAATGTACCAGCTATATTATGCGTACCGCAAAAGCTCTTGAAATTCCGGTAATTATAGTCGGTCATGTGAACAAAGACGGTGCAATAGCCGGACCAAAGGTGCTTGAGCATATTGTAGACGCTGTTTTATACTTTGAGGGTGACAAGCAGCTTACATACAGAATTTTGCGTGCTGTAAAAAACCGTTTCGGTTCTACAAACGAGATAGGCGTATTTGAAATGACATATAAGGGACTGAATGAGGTAGTTAATCCGTCGCTTATGCTTCTGTCGGGCAGACCTATGGGAGTATCGGGCACTTGCGTTGCCTGTACTATGGAGGGTTCTCGCCCTATTCTTGCGGAAATTCAGGCTTTGGCTGCAAATTCCGGATACGGAACACCGAGAAGAATGTCAACCGGATTTGACTACAACCGTATGAATATGCTTTTGGCAGTGTTAGAGAAAAAAGGCGGCTATAACTTCGGCGGTGCTGATACATATATAAACGTAGTAGGCGGCTTTAAATTAGACGAAAGAGCTGTTGATCTTTGTGCGGCGTTGGCACTGGTAAGCAGTTTAAAGGATATTCCAATTCCCGATGATGTTATTGCATTCGGTGAGATAGGTCTTGCAGGCGAGATACGCTCTGTTTCTCAGGCTGAAAAGAGGATAAACGAAGCGGCAAGACTGGGCTTTAAAAAATGTATTCTCCCCTACTATAATCTTAAAAATCTGTCAAGCGAAATCAATTCATCTATCGAATTAGTCGGAGTTCGTTCTGTTTATCAAGCAATTAAGGCGATCGCAGGATAAGTTTTGAGAGTTAAGAGTTAAGAGTTAAGATATTAAAGTTGAAAGTTGAAAGTGGAAATATCTGATACTCAAACAATCATTTTTGACTATTAATATTTTCAAATAATCGTACTATTACACATTTTAAAAACCTCTTATTATTTAGTAAGAGGTTTTTTCGTTTCCGAAAAAAAGAGCAAAAAATTCTACAAAAATTTATAACAACCTATTGCATTTGTATAAATAATGTAGTATAATACATCTAAAGGAATAAAACTCCTTTATTAACACGATAATTACTGTAGTCATAATTTGATGCTTCCTAAACACAAGAAGACCGTCCCCCGACTGATCCCGAGGGGCGGTTTTCTTTTCAATGTTCAATGTGCAGTGTGCAATTTACAATGGTTGCTTGCGATACTTTATTTAGTATAAAAAGTACATTTGCGAGCAAAAAAGTATTTGTTATAATGTGTATAGACGCATCATTGTACATTGCTCATTGCACATTGCACATTGATTTAAATCGTTCCCGTAATTACAAGTGTTGACGTGCCGGGAGTTACTGTTACAATACCGCTTTCCTCGTCCTGAGAAAATACCGCCTGCGGTACAGTGACCTTATTGGGCAGTGTAACAAAAATGCCTGCTGTCTGATCGTATGTGAAATCTGTTCCCTGTACCCACTGAGTATCGTTATAAGAGGCAGTGATATTATTCAATACAGGGTTGAATACATCTGTTATTACCGCACCCTGGGTTACCGGAGTATTACCGTAATTCATTATTACAAAGGTATATGTTACCGTTCCGTTTTCCATTACGGGAATCGGTGATACAGACTTTGTTATTGAAAGATCGGGTTCGGTGCTTGCTTTGACAACACTCTGAGTTGTAACAGACGTTAAGTTGCCTGTAAGGGAAGCAGTGTTTGTGATACTGCTGTCCGTTTCCAACGGTGCATATTGATTTGTACGAGTTTCATACACAAACGTAACAGCACCGCCTGCCGGTACTGAAAAACCCGATACAACAAGATTGTTCTCTGCTGTTACGACCGGTTGTGCCTGCAAGACATTATTTTTGAAATACCGCAGAGTATTATCAACATAAGTCAAGGGCAGAAGCTTTGTTTGACCAAAAGAGTATTCTCCGAGAGAATCTGTAAGAGTAAGATTGTTAAGCTCCGAATTACCGGAATTAATAATATTTATTACATATGTTATTGTATCATTTGCTTTGTAAACGTCTTTTACGGCAGTTTTACTGATCGAGAGTACGTCTTGTATCTCGCCGACCGCAATATTCGACACGGTAACTATGTTATTATAGCTTAATTGAGCCTGATTTGTGAACTGAGCCATGAAACACTTTCCTTTCGTTTTTGTTGTCATTATATAATATGCATATGAGCTATTATTTGTATAATGATTATCTAAAAAATAAAAAATTTTCTTGAC
>JAFOMO010000222.1 GCA_017418905.1 Clostridia bacterium
ACTTTACTTGGGAAGACTACAAAGAAGAAGTTACGACCGATACAAGTGTAGATACAAGCACAGATACAGCCACAACCACTGACACAACTACCGATACAAGCACCCCCGATACAGAGACAGACACAAAGGTCAAGGTTCTCAACGGTGATGCTAACCAGGACGGCAAAGTAAACCTCAGAGATGCTTCTCTTGCTCTTAAAGTATCCGTTAAGAAAGCAACTCTTGACGAAAAGGCTAAACTTGCCGCTGACGTTGACGGAAACGGTTCTGTAACTGCTGCTGACAGTCTGGCAATTCAGAGATTTGACATCGGAATTGATTCTAATGATATTGGTAAAACAGTAGAAAAGTAAAAATCCCGTTTTACAACCCCTATATTCAATTTTCGAACTGCAGAGAATGGCGACAGTCATTCTCTGCTTTCCCTTTTTTTGATTTTACTTGACAATGTTTTTAATGTGTGATACGATAAATATAACAATTTTGTAATAATACCGTAAAGGAGAAAAACCCCATGAACAAAGCAAAAAGAGTTCTGTCTTTTGCGCTGTGCATATGTCTGATAACTGCCGTTATTTCGTCAATGGCTGTTACAACCGCAAGCGCAAACGAGATAGAATATGCTCTCTCAATGACACAGGATCGTTCTTATAACTTTCGTGATGATTACGAGTTAGAGGGCAACTATGCAGACGATCTTGTAAGAGTTGCAAGAGCACAGATAGGTCTTACCACAGAAGAAGCAGGCTACTCTGAGGACTGGTGCGCAAACTTTGTGAACGACTGCGCAAGACTTACGGGAATGCCCGACAACATTATACCCTACAATTACGATCTGCGTGCAAGCTGCAGATATATGTACTACAACATGATAGAGGAATGTGACGCAACTGTAATTGAAGATATAAGAAACGTACAAACCGGTGACCTTGTATTTTACTACTGTCCCGAGTCTGATTTCTGGCTTCATGTTGCAATTATAGAAAGCTCAGACTATTATCTTGAGGGAAATATTACCGTAAACTACGGTGATAAAGACGATCCCGACTTTTACTCGGACGAAGAAGTCGTTCGCTCAGAGTTCGGCTATGAGTTCGGCTGTTATATGCATGACGATGAAGTTGATACAACAACAAACGGTCATGTTAAGAGAATATATGTTCGCCCGAACTATCCCGACCGCCCTTATATGCTTTATGACAGCACAAACCCGATGGATTATACTGCGCCGACAAGAGATCTTTACATAGACTCCCCCATTACCTGCGCAGGCTTTGACGTATCATGGGTTCAGGCGGTATTATATCAGCTCGGTTATATGGAGCTTGTAACAGGCAGCTATTACCGTATGACAGAGGCTGCTGTTAAAAGCTTTCAGCAAGATCATAACCTTAATGCAACAGGCATTGTAGACAGCGACACAACAAAGGCTCTTGAACAAAGCTGGGCAGTTGTTCGTGATCCGTCATACTCAAACTTTAAAACAAACAAGACGCACTACAAATATCATGATGATATTATTGTTACTATCGACTATGATAATACGATAGAGTCACAACTGCAAATATACAACCTGTCGGGTGATCTGCTTATTACAGCCGACAATACCGACGATTATACCATAAACGCAAGTGAGCTTGGCGAGGGCTCTTATGCACTGTATTATTCGCTCACAAGTCCGTTTGTAACGATACTCACAAATCCGATAGTTATAACCATTCAAGCACCCGAACCAACAAAAGGCACATTAACAGTATCATCAGGCTCCGACTTCTCCCCCACTGTTTTTTCGTGGAATGAAACAGAATACACAACCTCATACAATATCACCGTATTAAATGCAGACGGCAGTGAATACTCCACATACACAGGTATTACAGACACGACCGAACACAGTGTTCTTCTGCCTGAAGGTAATTATAAAGCATATCTTACCTCTAAGAATACCCACTCCAAAACAAAAAGTGATGAACTAAGCTTTTCAGTCGGCAAAGGTACAGCCAAAAGTATTGGCGATACTTTCTATGCAAAGGCGACGTTAAACGGCACATCTGTATTCAACGACAACAATACTCCCTCTGTCGGAAAGGGTTACGGAAAGTCGCTTAGCTGGTATGTAATTGCTAATGACGATAATACTTATTCTCTTATCAACTGTAAAAACGGTCTTGCTCTCACGGCAGGCGACAACGGAAGCACAGCCTTGACAGACAGATCGGGGTCTGCCGCACAGAATTGGTATTTTACAGCTTTTGGCGACGGGTATGTAGTCACATCAGCCGATCAGAAAGGCAAGGTACTCACAAACAACAACGGTATTCTTACGCTTGCCAATTCTTCGGGCTGTATAGACGAAACGATCATATTTGAAACAGTTTCACCCGTACACAGCTATACTCTTGCAGATGTTACCGCACCGAGAGGCTCAAAGGCAGGTTACGCTCGCTATAAATGCTTGGTATGCGGCGAAGAAATGACTATTGAAATACCCGAAGACCCGTCTGTTACCGAAACACCCGACACACCGACTAAACCGACAAAGACATTTCTCATAGGTGACGCTAACCATGACGGACAGATAACAGCTAAGGATTCTCTTATCATACAGAGAGGCGTAATAGGTCTTATACACGTTTCTCCTCTTGACAAGGTAATAAACGACACTAACCTTGACGGTTATTTCTCCTCTGCCGACAGTCTGAGCTTACTCAGAAAAAATCTTGATCTCCCTGTTGACTGCTACGCAGGACAGCTTATTACCGTCAAGTACCAATAAGAGTTTGGAGAGTTGAGAGTTGAAAGTGGAAAGTGGAATTTTAGCGAAAAGGAATATTTATTATGAAACCATACTATCATACAGTACAATATTACGAAACAGATAAAATGGGTATTACTCATCACTCAAATTACATTCGCTGGCTTGAAGAAGCGAGAGTTGATTTTCTCTCCCAGATAGGCTGCGGCTATGATGTTATGGAACAAGAGGGCATTAGCTCGCCTGTGCTTGAAATTTCGTGCAAATATCATAAATCATCAACCTTTGCAGATGTGATTGAAATTACTACAAAAATCACAGAGTTTAAAGGAGTGAGAATGACCGTTTCATACGAACTCAGAAACACAAAGGATAACTCGCTTATTTGTACGGCAGAGAGTAAACACTGCTTTCTGAACAAAGAACTCAAACCCTTTAATCTGCGTTCTACTCCATACATAGATATACTATTGAATACTATGAAAGACAACTAATAAAAGCTCTCCGATCAAATATCGGAGAGCCTTTTTGCGTTCTTTTTTGTATTAATTAATTAAATAGCTGAATTTTAGTCAAGCGTAAGTTGTAAAAGATGAAGTCGAGTACAGTTTTATTGAGATGAGCCGGAGTTAAATGAAGTCTTAAATACAGAAAAACCTATATCTCAACTCTTAACTCTCAAAACTCAACATTATTCCTCTGTTTTTTCCTCAACCTGCGCTTCTGCTTTTTCTGTCTTGCCTGCACCGATACAAAGCTTTCTTATCATATCAACAGGAATCATTGTAATAGCGAGCAGCCATACAATTGCCCAGCCTGCAACCGGGAACGGTTCACAGCTAAACATATTTCCGATAAACTCGAACGGAGGCCAGGGTATAAGCTTACAGTTTACGATAACAGCCTGAATAAAGATTATCAGAACCATAACTTTAAGGAAATTCTTGTTCTCGTCAAGACCTCTGAGTATTCTGAAGCCGTTGTCACGAACATTGAAGCCGTTTGCAAGTGCTGCCCAGATAAACAGTACAAAGTAACCTGTAAGGTGCTGATCTGTACCGCCGAAGAAGTTTGAGAACCACGGAAGTTTAAGGAATGTAAAGCTGACAATTGTAAGCCATGCGCCCATTGTGATGATCTGTGCGAGCATTGCCTTGCTGATAATGCTCTCGTCACGTCTTCTCGGTTTCTCATGCATATACTTTTTGAGTGCAGGTTCATTACCAAGCATAATAGCTCCCAGGCTATCCATTACGAGGTTTACGAACAGAAGGTGTGTTACCTTCAAAGGCTCTTCAATGCCGAAGAAAGGTGCAATTGCACTTACTACTACTGCGGCAACATTGATAACAAGCTGGAATTTACAGAATTTAAGAATGTTGTGATAAATAGTTCTGCCGTACCAGATAGCGTCTTTGATAGAACGGAAGTTATCGTCAAGAATAACGATCTTACCTGCTTCTTTTGCTGCCTCTGTACCGCTGCCCATTGCGAAACCAACGTCTGCACGCTTAAGTGCAGGAGTATCGTTTACGCCGTCGCCTGTCATACCTACAACAAGGTTCATTTCCTGACAAAGACGTACCATTCTTGATTTATCGGTAGGCAATGCACGAGCAATTACTCTGATGTTCGGTATAACCTTCTTAACCTCATCATCACTCATCTGATTGAGCTGTGCAGATGACAATGCAACGTCCTTTTCAGTCTTGAGCAAGCCTGCGTCTTTTGCAATTGCAACTGCTGTTTCGAGGCGGTCACCTGTTATCATTACAACCTGGATTCCTGCCTCTTGTACCTCTGCGATAGCGTCTTTAGCCTCGGGACGTACTTCATCACGAATACCTACAAGACCTATTATTACTACATCGTCATTGATCTTATTCTCTGTGAGATTTTTCTCTGAATAACCAAAAGCAAGAACACGCATTGCCTTCTCCGCAAGCTCGTCAATTTTAGCGTCAAGAACCTTTTTGTCGATCTTCTTGACATTGCCGTCTTTGTCGAGATAAGACTTAGCACCTGCAAGAAGTCTTTCGGGCGCACCCTTATAGAATGTCTTGCCAACCTTGTTTATTCTTGCCTGGCTGAACTTGTTTGTAGAGTTAAAGCCCTGGCTGTCTGCTACTGCGTAATCTTTGTTCTGAGCAAGCTTGTTGAAGGTTTCTTCACCGATAAACTTCATAAGAGCCTGATCTGTTGCGTTACCGCCGATTACCTTATGACGATCATCAAACATTGACTGTGTGTTCTTACCGATAGCAAGATCAACAAGATCCTTTACCTTTGAATGTTTTGAAAGCTCGTCTATCTTGATAGACTTGCCGTCTGCTGTAAAGAAGTCAACAACTTCAAGCTGACCCTTTGTGATTGTACCTGTCTTATCTGAGAACAAAATGTTGAGTGAACCTGCTGTTTCAATACCAACTGCCTTACGAACAAGTACGTTATGGTCGAGCATCTTAGAGGTGTTCTGCATAAGTACGAGTGAGATCATAAGCGGAAGTCCTTCGGGAACTGCGCATACGATAATAACAACTGCAAGTGAAACTGCGTCAACAAACTTCTGTACGATAATGCCTATATCCTGACCGAAGAATGCAGCAGGACCTGTTGCACCGTCTACCGGCTGGAAGAAGATAAAGTATGCAATGTAGAGAAGTGTAATAACGGCAGCACCGATATAACCAAAGGTAGAGATCTGACCTGCAAGCTTTGCAAGCTTAACTTTAAGAGGTGAATCGGGTTCGTCCTCCTGCATTTCCTCTGCCATTTTACCCATCATTGTTTTAAGTCCGACTTTGCGAACATCGAGCACGCCCTCACCGTCAAATATAACTGCGCCTCTGAACAAAGAATGTTCATCAACAAATGTATCGCCCGTTATATCCTCAGGGAAGTCAACCTCACCCTGTGCAGCAGTTTTCTTACATTCTTCTGCTTCGCCGTTGAGTGCAGAGTTGTCTACCTTCAAGTGACCGTCTATGAGAACACCGTCTGCCGGAATCTTGTCACCCGACTGCAAAAGGATCTTGTCACCTACAACAACGTCGTCCATTTCGATAACTGTAACAGCACCGTTTCGGTATGCCTTACATTTATCTTTTTCTGTACTCTCTTTGAGCTCTCTGTACTTTGTGTCGCTGGCAACGCCTGTTTTTGCAGAAACAGTTGCAACTATAAGGATAGCAACAATTGTTCCGATAGGCTCATAGATCTCAGCCTTGCCAAAGAAAAACATAACGATCATGATAGCCGCAATTACAAGCAATATCTTGATCATCGGGTCGCCGAAGGTTTCCTTAAATTCCGCCCAGAACGTGGTAGGTTCGGAATCAGGTATCACGTTGGAGCCATGTTCTTCCCGTGACTTTTCGACTTCCTGTTCGGTTAGTCCGTTGTATTTCACAAAAAATACCCCCTGTTAAAATATTATATATTATATTAACGGAATATCGAAATCAAAACTGATTCGACATTCCGTAAATATCTAATTAATAGCCCTGTTTTGTATTAAAGCCCTGTTTGGGATTTTCGTATCTTTCCGCAAGATCACCCACAGAACCGTCACGAGTACCGCTGCCGATAGCGTTGAACTTCCATTCGCCGTTATGTCTGTATACCTCACCGAATACCATGGCAGTCATACCGCCGTAATTTTCGGTAAGATCGTAACGCAGCATTTCACGATTAGTTGCGGCATTTACTATTCTGATAAATGCATTGCTTATCATGCCGAAATGCTGATTCTTCTGATGTGCCTGATAAATATTAACAGCGATAACTATTCTGTCATACTCCATAGGTACTCTCTGAAGATCAATAACGATCTGCTCGTCATCTCCATCGCCTGCACCTGTGAGGTTATCGCCCATATGCTTTACCGCACCTGTAAAATGTGTAAGATTGTTAAAATAAACTACATCCTGACGGGAAACAAGTCTGCCGCCTCTCAGCATAATAGCAAATGCGTCACAATCTATTGTCTGCGGTGCAGCCGAAAACAGACTTCCGAAAAATCCGCCTGTTGACACAGGCTTTGCCTCGTCCCAGCCTAATCCGACTACAATTCGTGAAAGACCCGGATTTCCCTTTGAAAGGCTTACTTTTTGTCCTTTCTGCAAATTGACTGACACAAATTTCACTCCTTTTATTTTCTGCCCGGCACCCATCTCATACCCCAGCCGTAATCATCATCAAGATCACGGTGGTTTTTGTAAAAACGCATAACCTTCTCGACACTGAAGGTTTCGTCGTAATAATTCTCAAACAAAACCAAGCCGCAAATCCGGCACTCTGTGTCAAAAGAATCCATTTTCACAACAATATCTTCCTGACCGGGATATTTTATCGTTATAACAGCGTCTGCCTGCTGCCAGCTTATTATGCCGGCATATATATAAGTGTATACAAGTATTCTTTTAATCTCGGAAATTTTACTTCCGTTTATGGTAAGTGTTTCGCCCTCTTTTGAAGCACCGGTTCTGTCGTCGCCGTCAAGCATAACATAAGGCGGATTGGTATAATCTCCGAATTTATTGCCCAAAGGCTGAATTACGCCTTTTCTGCCGTTTTTCAGCTCATACAAGCAGCCTATGTCAAGATCTATCCCGTCAACCGCAGGCGTGAAGAAAGACTGCACCGTAAAACGGCGTTTGGGCTTTTTATTCCAGCTTAAATTGACGGAAATACGTCCAAGCGAGCATACTCCGCTTTTTTTAAGGTTTACCTTTGCTCCCTTTTGTAAAGTTACAGACATATATTATCCCACTTCTACTCCGTAAATACCGCACAAGCCTGCAAGACCTCCGACATAACCGTTACCCATAGCATTAAATTTCCATTCGCCGTTGTTTAAGTATATTTCACCGAAAACAATGGCAGTTTCTATTGTGAAATTATCTTCAAGATTATACCTCAGTATCTCTTCACGAGTAACGCTGTCAAATATTCTTATATAAGCGTGGCTGACCTGTCCAAAGTTCTGCTGCCTTATTTCGGCATCATAGATAGATGCAGTAAACGCTATTCTCAGTACACTTTCAGGTACTAATGCAAGGCTAACCATAATGTGTGCGTCATCTCCGCCGCCCTCGCCTGCCGGGTTGATCTCGGGAAGCATTACAGAACCCGACTCATGCTCGAGGTTGCCGTAAAACACAAAATCTCTCGAATCAGAAACCTTCCCGTCCGCTCCCAACAGAAAAGCCGAGGCATCAAGATCGAAAGCAGCACCTGTATCATATGCATTTACGTCCCAGCCCAAGGCAATAACTATCTCTTTTCGTCCGGGATCGCCCTTTGTCAGGCTAAGTTTTTGACCTTTTGCCAAACCAACAGACATATTTTCTCCTCCATGATATGTATTACACAATATGATAATATCCCTTACGAACTGTTCATCAATAACTTTTAATTTCTTCACAGTTCCTTATTGTCACAATTACTCAGACTTATACAACTTATAAGTCCGAGTAATGTGTTTTAATAAGTTATCAAGCTACTTCTATTCCGTAGTGACCGCAAAGAGCTGCAAGACCGCCCGAGAAGCCGCTGCCGATAGCATTAAACTTCCAGTCGCCGTTTCTCTTGTAAAGCTCGCCTACTACGATAGCTGTTTCAACAGAGAAATCTTCGCCCAGATCGTAATGAATGATCTCCTGACCTGTTACCTGGTCAACGATACGAATGTATGCGTTTGATACCTGACCGAAGTTCTGTCTTCTGAGGTCTGCATCATAGATAGTAACGGTGAAGGCGATTCTCTCGATATTTGCAGGAATCTTAGAGAGATCAACGAGAATCTGCTCGTCATCGCCATCGCCGGAACCTGTGAGGTTGTCGCCCATATGCTCAACAGCACCGCTTGCATGCTTTAAGTTGCCATAGAAGATAAAGTCTTTATCTGTGGGGCACAAACCGTTTGAACCGAGAACGAATGCAGAAGCGTCGAGATCAAAATCGTAACCGCCATCAAAAGCGTTTACGTCCCAGCCCAAGCCAACCATAAGGTTTTTAAGGCTCGGATTACCTTTTGTCAAATCAACTTTCTGTCCTTTTGTAAGATTAATTGCCATAATAATTTCCTCCATATATTTTAGTTTCTTTTATTGTCATGTTTATTAGGAACTGTGAAGAAATAACTTTTAAATTTATGCTTAGGATAATTTGTTCTGCACGAGGCAAATTTTCGCAGGAATACTGACGTATTTCAAGAAAATTTAACACTGTGCAGGGCAAATCAGACAAGCAGAAATTAAAAGTTATTGATGAACAGTTCCTTAGTGTTGAGAGTTGAGTGCGGAGTGTGGAATAATGCTTTCGGTAACATCTCAACTCTTAACTCTTAACTCTCAAAACTATAACAATTCCACTTTCAACTTTCAACTTTCAACTTTCCACATTTAAGATTAACCGGGAATATGATAATTCTTAGCGAAGTCCGCTTTGATCCTCTCAAGTCTTTCTTTAGCGTCTGCTCTCTGCTTCTTAGCGTCATTCTGAATAGCCTGAGTTTCCTCGATACCGTTCATAATGGTCTTCCAGGTCGTTTCAAGTGTTTCTATCTTAATGGAGCTGCCTGTTGCAAGCTGTGTGATAAGCTTAGACTGTTCAACTGCGTTCTGTGCATTCTTGATGAGCATTTCATTTGTTTTCTCGTCAAGAGCCGCAATAGCGTCTGCCTGTATCTTCTGACGCTTAAGCATAATAGCCTGAGCAAGAGTTTGTTTGAATACAGGCAAAGTGATGATAAAGGCAGAATCGATCTTTCTGATAAGATTGAGGTTGCTGTACTCCATTGTCTTTATCAGCGGAATAGACTGCATAGCAACACTTTCGGCAGTTCTCAAATCGTGAGTTCTCTGTTCCAGCATAGCCAGAGCCTGCTCACAAGACTGTATCTCAAACTGGATAGCGGAATCTCCCGTTTGCTCAAGATCCTTCTTTCTCCGGTCGATGTAGGTCTGTATCTCGTTGCAGCCCTGTTCGCCTGCGAGAATATATTTTACAAGCTCATGATAATACTCAACATTTGCATTGAACATATCTTCAAGCTTGCGGTTAGACATATTGATCTCAGACTCATAGCTCTTTAACTGTACAAATATCTTATCAATCTGCTCGCCCATATTGTTATACTTGCCGAGTATTTTGTCAATACGCTTTTTCTGATTGTTAAACAGCTTGTCGAAGAAGCTCGGATTGTCTTTGATCTCGTCAATATCAAACACGCCCATGATCTTAGCAAGCGTACTCAACATTTCGCTTGCGTCGTCAAGCTGAGAAAGATTGACGTTGTTAAGAACTACATCCGATGCTTTCGAGATCTCAGACGCAGCCTCGGAACCGAAGGTAACGATCGAATTAACATCATTGAGCTGTATCTTGCTTACGAGCGCATCGACTTCTTTTGAGCCTACAAGCGCAGAATTCCACTCTTGTCTTTGCGCAACAATGTTGTACTTTGGTTCTTCCTGCGCAGCAGGTGCGGCAGGCGGGGTAATGTCTATAACATCATGGTTCTTAGGCATTTCTGCTTTTTTAAAATCAATTCCCATATTTACACTTCCTTTTTGTGTTATTATATTATAAATATCCGGCGAAACAAATCGGTTTGTCTCCCCGTTGATCTATTTACTTAAAAACCTTTTTGAACCAAGAGGTTTTTTTGCCCTTTGAAATTTGCCCGGAGGCTACTCCGAGATTAGGTATAGTCAGATCGTACAGATACTCGCCTATCTGATGTTCTTCGGGAACGCCTCTTGTGTAGTACTTCTCTACTGTCTGATACCCCGTCGGCACAAAGAATACAACGTCAAATCCAACCAGATTGAGGAATGCCATTAATACAGCGTCCTCCTTTGATATGACTTTTTCCGTTGTATTTATATACACAACCTTCGGGTTTTTCTTTGTAAAGTCAAACTTTTGTATAAGACGTACTATCTCCGTACTCATATTAAGTATAGTTGATACTATATCGTATTCCGTGCCGTTTACAAACGTACCCTGTATCAGGCGTGAATCTATGAGCTGCTGAAGCTTGTCAAAAATATGACTCTGAGTTTCTTCTCGCAGTACACCGTATTTATACATAGGATTAGCCATTATGATATTACGCTGTACTCTTCCGTTTTTGAAAAAGCTTGCGGCACCTATCTTCATAGGATTCTGTTTCATAGGATCAATATAAGGCACGCTTGTTATCAGAAATGTATCTTCTGTAAGAAGCTGTCTTATACCCTGCCAATACTTTGATACATCTCCGTCTTTTATTCCCGATACCTTTGCAAAAAGTACGGGCATATGAACGGTATTGTCCGCAGTACTGAAATTGGGACGATATTTAAGCTCCTGATCCCACAAGATAGCTATTTCTTCATAGGTAGTTTTCAGCGTAACTGCGCTGCCCTTTGCATACTGATGATTGCGGTATAAGCCCGAATCATTATACATGATCTCGTCAAGCTCACGTTCTGCATGAAATGCCGCAGTTGCAAGCTGTACACCGCCCTTATCCGTAGGGAATACAGTCATATTGAGCGACTGAGTATATTTTATCTCGAACAGCTCTTTATCTTCAAGAACTCCTCTTACATTTAAGTTCGGTATAAGTATAAGCACATCACACGGCAGCTTTGAAAGAAGCTTTAAGAAAAGCTCTTCGTTTTCGTTTCGGCAGCCGCCAAGATATACAAACAGCGAAACAAAAGGCATTCGCCAGTTATCGAACAACGCTCTCATATATCTGAAAAGCCAGCACAACAAATAAACAGCTTTGCTTGTGAGCTTGTTTAAATTCATATTGGGCTCTTTTGAGGCTTCTGCTATGACCTCTGCAAAAGCGCACCTCATAAGCTTTTGCAGCTCTATATTGCTCGGAACAACTATTCTTGTCATGAGATCCTTCATCATCTGATCTATGCCTGTATAATTGCCCTTTCGCACCCTTGCTATTTCATCTGTTGTGGGCAGTGAAACGGAATTTTCTATAACGCAGAATGTTCTGCCGCCGTTTTTAATATCAAGATAAAATCTGTAAAGATCATTCTGATATGTTGCTTTATCCTCTACTCCGTATATTCTGCAAAACGCATTATAGAAAAGCTTCGGATCGTCCCCCCTCGATACGGGCGGTTTCTTTATATCCTCTAAAATATTACCCGTAAGCCATGCGTTTGTACATCTCATTACGGTTGGTTTTTCGTTTGGCAATTGAATGCTTGCTGTGCGTACAGCCTGCCTTTGCGCATCTGTGTTTACTGAAGACACCTGCAATGCAGGTCTTTCTTTTGCACTTCTTACGGGAGATACATTGACAGTCACTGTGTTCTGCGCAGCTCTGTTTTTTCTGATGCTCTCCAGACAGTATCCCTTCGGATAATCGTTCATATCGGGAATATCGAGCCTATCGGAAATACTGCTCTTTGAGTCAAGATCGAGATACGCCTGCTCGCCTTTATACTGTAATAATACAATATCGCAGCCTGCGCCGTTGAGAGTGTACATCATCAGAAGCTGATAGCTTCCTAAATCGCCCTCGCACAATATTTTCGGCGGCTCCGGCTCTCCTATACGGTTTACAGCAGATTCAAAGCGATAATAAAACCAGCACATAAACTTGATATATGCATTTTTTACAACATCATCATTTTTGCCCGATCTTTTAAGTGCAGTCAAGGTCTTGAAAAGTGCCTGAGCCAGATGAGGTCTGCCCTTTGCGCTGAGTCTCGGCAGCCACTTTATCATTGCATTTTCTATGAATTTTACGTCAAGAACAAATGAGCTGCCCATCATCTCGGTAAAAAACACAAGCTGATCTCCCGTAGGATTTGCTATTCCGTGTTCGAGAATAACACCTCTTTGTCTTGCCGCATCGTAGTATTTATTTATAAAATCGTCAATTACTTTGTTATAGCCGTTTATTCTGTAAAAGAATACCGATTGTTCGTTTCTGGCGGCAAGCGGCAGAAAATAATCGTTAAGATTTGAAATTCTTTTGCGTTCATACATTGTTCAGTTCACCTATATACTTCAATATATCAATAATATGTATTATTATTGTTGGTAACACTTACTGTTCCGTAAGTTGTATCAGCCTTTTTCAGTTTGTTTTTGTTAAGCTGATAACCCAGAATAGCACCGCATATACCGCCTAATATATGTGTGAAATTTGAAACATCATCTTCAATAACGATACCCTGATAAATCTGCTCGCCTATGTACACCACAGCGACTAAAATAAATGTCAGCGGAATGCTTCCTTCCTCCAGACTTGTAAAAGACGAGAGCAGAATAAGTGCAAACACAACTCCGCTTGCGCCCAGAAGCTGAATATTCGGGAAGAAAATAAAGCTTGCAAGTCCCGTAGCAAATGCTGTGAGCAAGATCACCAGAAGCAAATTCGGCGAGCCGTATTTTTCTTCAAGCAGCGGTCCGAGTATGAGTATCAGCATCATATTACCCATAAGGTGCGACCAGTCGGCATGACCTATTACATGACCGAAGAAACGCAATAATGTAAACGGACTTAACAGTGAAGAACGAT
This sequence comes from Clostridia bacterium, assembly GCA_017418905.1. Taxonomy (GTDB): domain Bacteria; phylum Bacillota; class Clostridia; order Oscillospirales; family Acutalibacteraceae; genus RUG592. Next base: position 13,305 of record JAFOMO010000222.1, read on the forward strand.
AAACGCTGAAAAGCAGATCATTTGTAAAGCCGCTTGTAATGTAATTGAGTATCAGTGCGGCAAAGCAAACAATAACGAATGTCAGCGTAACGGGAGCATTGAACGAAACCTTTGGCTTGTTTAGCTTTTTCATAACACATACATCTCCTTCATATACCTTCATCAAAAACAAAAAATTATCGTTCACTTTGTAATTATACCATAAACAAGCTTTATTAACAATATATTTTTTTCGATTTTTATTATTTTTATACTTTTTACACTCATACGGTCATCTGTTCATAAAGCCGCTGCAAAAATTATTTATAGCGGTATATGGCACAGCTAAGTTTAAATTCTGCCCTGTGCTTACCCCTGCCGTACTGATGCCTATTACCTCTCCATACATATTTAAAAGCGCACCGCCCGAGCTGCCTGCCGAGATAGGCGCAGTAAACTGTATCATATCAACACCGTTAATATTTCTGAATCCCGAAATTATACCGTCCGATACGGAATTGAACATTCCCATAGGGCTGCCTATCGCAACTACTCTCTGTCCTCTTTCAAGCGGCTTTGTACCGTTATATACAGGCAGAGGAGTAATGCGTTTGTCTATTCTTAGCAGTGCAAGATCGAGATCTCTGTGATATTTTATAAAAGCGTTTGTATAATATATCCTGTTGTCGTTTTCCAGCTTTACGCCGAATGCCGTACCCTGCTTTGCTACATGGCAGTTTGTAAGGATATAACCCGAAGTACCGATCATGATACCCGAACCACTCGCAAAAGGTCTGCTCTCGCCGTAAAAATCTACCGCTGTCGATCTGTAAACCATTATCTGTACAACCGAGGCGGCGCACCTTGCAAGCTCTTCATAAGATTTCTCCGGCATTGACGGAGCAGATGTATAAGCCGAATCGAAATTATTCCGGCTTGAAGTATAAAAATCAGATCTTCCCGGAGCAGTTACAGGCGGTGAACTCTGTCTACCCGGATGAGGCGGAAGGTTTACGCTTACAGACTGTCTGTTGTTCTGCGGCATAAATACCGTGTTTCCCTGTCTTGCAGGGTCGGGCATATTATATGACGATCTGTTATTCTGCGGCATAAACACCGTGTTGCCCTGTCTTGCAGGGTCGGGCATATTGTATGACGGTCTGCCTTGTCTTTCAGTGGCGGAAACGGGATTATTCTTATAAGGCTTTCTGCTTGTTCGATCTCTTGGCGGTATTACTACCTTGATCGAGGGCTTTTGCTGTGTCTGACTACTCGTATTTTGTCTTTGTGCCGAAGTATTCCGATGCTGTACATCAGACGTACTGCGGTAAGAACTCTCTCTGCCCGATGATGATTCCGGTATAAAATTGTCCTCTGCGATCTGCTGAGTACCGAGATGAGCAAGTATTTTTCCTCTTGAAATATCGAGCTTCTTCAGATCGAGTGAAATATCCTGCCGATTCTGCACGAGCAGAACATTTATACCCGTGAGCGCAAGCATATAGAAAAACAAATACTCCTGCGGCTTAACTATATTATCGGCAACTATTTTTGCCGAAATATGAAAGCCCTTTTTCGATATTATATCGCCCATTATCTCGTCATACCAACAAAAAGCTCTTATTACAAAGTTTTTTATAACAGCCTCGTCCGCTCCTTCTCTGTATAAACAGTATTTATTTACCGCCTCGCCGCAAGCTTCACCGAGCATCTGCGACAAATAGCCGTAAACATCTGTACATTTTGTATTGGCGGCAGTTTTTCCGCTTTTTACCCACTCATTATACGCCCTAAGATAATACTGCGAATCATCATATGAAATAGTTTTTGAAAGACCTTTTATTCTGCGGTATACGCACCTGTTATTGTTCATAAGCTCGTGATGTTCTCTGTCCATAGCATAGAGCTGTTCAAAAACCTCCGGCAATTCTCCGACTATACGCACAAGCATTCCCCTCTCGCTTATGACAGTGGAAAACTTGTCTATTGAAGTTATTTTTTCTGAATTTGCCAATATTTGCGAAATGCCGATCATCGCCTTAAACCTCCGTAAACCTAAAAAAGCAATAAAAATCTACACAAAATCATTATTATGTATAAAAATCAGAACTATTTATCAGTTCAATTTTACCACAAATCAAAAAAAAAATCTACCATTTTATTTTTTATTATGGTATAATTTAAGAATAAGTAAGAAATATATATATGGGAGATCAAAACTAAATGAAAGACGACAAAATATATTACAGCATTGGAGCGTTGCTTTATTCTCCTGCAAACAACAAGAGGATCGTCAAGTCGATCATCTCAGAAAAATTCGGAAAGCACTATTCCATGGCACTATGTCTGGAGGATACTATCAACGACAATTTTGTTGAAGAAGCAGAAGCCGCAATGACAGAATCTTTATTAAAGATTAAAGAAGCCTCAAAGTCGGAGAGCTTTTATATCCCAAAAATATTTATAAGAGTACGTTCAAGCAAGCAGATAAAAAAACTGATGAAAGATCTTGGTGAGGCACAAACACTCGTAACAGGGTTCATCATTCCGAAATTCGTACCCGAAACGGCTGACGAATATATTGATCAAATACTTGATATTAATAAAGAGTATAACAGAACTATATATATGATGCCGATTCTTGAAAGTCCTACAATGATAGATTTAAGAACACGCTGCGATATTCTTTACGGCATAAAAGAAAAGCTTAAAAGAATAGAACCGCTTGTATTAAACATCAGAGTAGGCGGAAACGATCTCTGCAAAATGTTCGGCTTTCGCCGTCACAGCGACGAATCTATTCACGATATAAAG
>JAFOMO010000223.1 GCA_017418905.1 Clostridia bacterium
GTTATCTGTGTTATCGCTGTTATCAGTGTTGTCGCTGTCATCGGAATCGGTATCAGACTGATCCGGTGTTTCAGGTGTGTCGGGTGTATCGGGTGTTTCATCCGTATCAGATGTATCGGAGTTATCGCTGTTATCGGTGTTGTCGCTGTTATCTGTGTTATCGCTGTTATCAGTGTTGTCGCTGTTATCAGTGTTGTCGCTGTCATCGGAATCGCTATCAGACTGATCCGGTGTTTCAGGTGTGTCGGGTGTATCGGGTGTTTCATCCGTATCAGATGTATCGGAGTTATCGCTGTTATCGGTGTTGTCGCTGTTATCAGTGTTGTCGCTGTTATCAGTGTTGTCGCTGTTATCAGTGTTGTCGCTGTCATCGGAATCGGTATCAGACTGATCCGGTGTTTCAGGTGTTTCGGGTGTTTGTACATCTGTATCATCAGAATCTGTGTCAGTTGTATCTACTGTATCTACTTTATCAGAATCTGTATCAGAATCAGGTGTCTCTGTTGTGTCAGTTGTATCTACTGTATCTACTGTATCTGTAGTGTCAACTTCCTCGGGTTCACCAACAACCTTTACTGCTGTCTTCTCAAGAAGAACGCCGTCCTCATATACTTCGATCTCATATACGCTGTCTTCTACTTCCTTTGAGAACTTGAATGTTGAGGGAGCGGGAGCGTCAGCAGAATCAGCTGTATCACTTGTGTCAACAACGTCTGAATCAGAATCAGCTACATCAGGTGTATCGGAATCTGTATTCTCTGTTACAGAATCTGTATCTGAAGTTACTGTCTCTGTGTCAGAGTTAGCAACATCTGATGTGTCTGTCGATGTGTCTGTTGAAGGTGTTTCTGAGTCTGTGTCAGCAACATCTTCTGAATCTTTGCCTGTGTTTTCAACGCCGGTCTCTGTAAGTGTAAAGCCGTTCTCCTCGTTAAGAGTAACAACTTCACCGTTAACCTTTACCTGTACAGCTTCAAAGCTATCAAGGTTGATTTTAACATTAACGGAATCTTTCTCAAACGTGTTAACTGCGTTTGCCAAAACGGGCTTGCCGTCAACAAGAATGATCTTTGTCATATCAGCACTTACAGAAAGCATTGCTGCGATCATGAGCACGGAAAGAACCAAGCTCAAAATGCGCTTGTATGAACTTAACTTGTTCATAGTATTTTCCTCCTTCTTTTGTCTTATCCGTTTCATCGGTACATCGATTTATTTAAACGGACATTTGAGTTTTGACTGATCTCATAACAAAATGCATGCACTTTTTTGTTATGCAACCATTTTACCACACCTTGACTGTAAATGCAATAGAACATTTTTACAAATTATTCAATTATACTTTTTGTATAATAGTTTTTCTTATGTTTATTTATATTTTGTTGACATTTTCCCTTATCTTCAATACTTTTCAGTAAACAATTTTTTATAACTGTCCAATATACTGTCGTTTTTGTATATATTTCACTATAAACATACTTAAACTTTGTTGGTATTTATTTCCATAAAATTCAAATATTTATTCTCTGTAACAAGTATTTGTGCATTTTTTACTCAATTATGAACTTTTTTTCATTTTTGAAAAAATTTCTCAAAAATTATTTCATATTTATATTATAATAATGCGCAAAATTATTAATAAATATTAGTTTATATATACAATTCCGCTTGGTGCGATCAACAAAAAACGCAGTTTATTTTTTACTGTCGTCTATATATTACATCATTGTTACTGTTATACATAATAAATAAAGCGGCTGTCCGAACAACCGCTTTGTTTGCTATAACTAAATGTAATAGATCATTCGATCATACTCTTGCCGTCCATTTCGGCAGGCTGAGCAATACCCATAATTCGGAGCATTGTCGGGGCTATATCCGCAAGTCTGCCGCCCTCCCGAAGCGTACAGGGATAGCCCACAACGCAGAATGGTACAGGATTTGTTGTATGAGCTGTAAACGGTGAGCCGTCGTCGTCATACATTCTGTCTGCGTTGCCGTGGTCTGCCGTGATGAGCGATACACCGCCCATTTTTGCAACGGCGTCTGTAACCTTGCCTACACACTCGTCAACTGCTTCAACTGCTTTGACCGCTGCCTCGAATACTCCCGTATGACCGACCATATCGCAGTTGGCAAAGTTGAGTATTATCATATCGTACTTGCCGCTCTCTATTGCCGCAACACACTTGTCGGCAACCTCGTAAGCGCTCATTTCGGGCTGCAGGTCATAAGTAGCGACCTTCGGAGAATTAACAAGTATTCTGTCCTCGCCCTCATACTGCTTTTCAACGCCGCCGTTAAAGAAGAACGTTACGTGAGCATATTTTTCTGTTTCGGCGATTCTGAGCTGAGTTAATCCCAAAGAAGAAGCGTATTCGCCCAAAGTGTTTTTAAGCGACTGCGGCTTGAATGCGACTGATACATTCGGCATAGTTGCGTCATACTGAGTAAAGCATACATACTTAACGGGGAAGAAGCCGTTTCTTCTCTCAAAGCCCTTGAAATCGGGATCAACGAATGTTCTTGTGATCTCTCTTGCTCTGTCGGGACGGAAGTTGAAGAATACGATAGAATCGTTAGGCTTAACTGTGCCCTCTTTATCGCATACGGCAGGAACAACAAACTCATCTGTTACGCCGTTTGCGTATGAATCTTCAATAGCTTTGACTGCGCAGCAGCTCTCTGCTCCCTCGCCATATACAAGAGCTGCATAAGCTTTTTCTACTCTGTCCCAGTTATTATCTCTGTCCATTGCGTAATATCTGCCTGCAACGGTAGCGATCTTGCCCACGCCTATTTCCTTTGTCTTTTCTGCAAGCTCTGCAACAAAGTCTTTTGCGCTTGACGGGGGAACATCTCTGCCGTCAAGAAAAGCGTGTACATACACCTTATCAAGACCCTTTTTCTTTGCAAACTCCAGAAGTCCGTACAGATGTGTATTATGACTGTGTACACCGCCGTTTGATACAAGACCGAAGAAATGAAGCGCAGAATTGTTCTTCTTACAATTCTCTGCCGCCTCATTAAGAGCCTCGTTGTCGTATACAGTACCGTCATTGATAGACTTTGTTATTCTCGTAAGCTCTTGATAAACAACTCTGCCTGCGCCCATATTGGTGTGTCCTACCTCGCTGTTGCCCATTTGACCATCGGGCAAACCAACGTCCATACCGGAAGCACCGATCTGTGTTAAAGGATTTTCGGAAAAAAGTCTGTCAAGGTTAGGCTTTTTTGCTGCGGCTATTGCGTTTCCCTCAGCGGGGGCAATGCCGTAGCCGTCCATTATAATAAGTATAACAGGTTTTTTCATATTACGTACTCCTGTCTGTTATGCGTTTGCTGCTGCAACGATAGCTGCAAACTTCTCTGCAACGAGTGACGCACCGCCGATAAGACCGCCGTCAACATCTTCTTTTGAAAGAAGCTCTGCGGCATTTGCGTCATTCATAGAACCGCCGTACTGAATTGTAACACCGTCGGCAGCCTCTTTGCCGTAAAGCTTTGCAAGCACTGCACGAATGAATGAGCAAACCTCTTCTGCCTGATATGCTGTTGCTGTTTTGCCTGTTCCGATAGCCCATACAGGCTCATAAGCGATAATTACGTTTTTGAGCTCCTCTGCTGATACGTCAAACAAATCAAGCTTGATCTGTCTTGCAACTACTTCTTCTGTAATGCCGCACTCACGCTCCCACAAAAGCTCGCCTACACAAACGATAGCTTTAAGACCTGCTTTAAGAACAGCCTTTGTTCTCTTGTTTACTGTTTCGTCTGTTTCACCGAAATACTGTCTTCTCTCGCTGTGTCCGAGTACCACGTATTCAACGCCTGCCTCTTTGAGCATACCTGTTGAGATCTCGCCTGTGAATGCGCCTTTCTCTTCCCAGTGTGCATTTTCTGCGCCGATCTTGATGTTTGTACCCTTGCAAGCCTCAACTGCAACGGCAAGATCAACATAAGGTACACAAGCAACTACTTCGCACTGTGCGTCCTTTACAAGCGGAGCGATCTGTGTGAGAAGCTCTTTAGCCTCGCTCGGAGTTTTATTCATTTTCCAGTTACCTGCGATAACTGCTTTTCTGAGAGTCTTGTTCATAGTAAAAACTTCCTTTCATTATATATAATATTATACCAAAACAAGGCGGAAGATAGTTTCCGCAATGTTTACGATCAATAATATATTATTTATAATTATGTATAAGGGGACGCTTTCTGCCAAAGCGTCCCCTCTTTCAACACAGTCCGTTGGACTGTGTTGAAATTCACCCCTTGCAAAGGGCCGGATCGCAAGGGATTTCGCCGTCTGCGGACGGCGACCAAAGTCTCCGCCTTTGGAAGCCGCAAACTTTTTTGAAAAAAAGTTTGATCAAAAAACTTTAATTGTTGATTTTGTGAATAATACAAAAATTCAATTATTTGTCGGCGATAACTGCGATACCGGGAAGAACCTTGCCCTCAAGATATTCGAGAGAAGCACCGCCGCCTGTTGAAATGTGGCTCATCTTATCTGCGAAGCCCAAAGAAATAACTGCTGCTGCACTGTCGCCGCCGCCGATAATGGTAGTAGCGTCTGTTTCTGCAAGAGCCTGTGCAACTGCGATTGTACCCTTAGCGAGTGTGGGGTTCTCAAATACGCCCATAGGACCGTTCCAAACAACTGTCTTTGCAGTCTTAACAGCCTCTGCAAACAAAGCCTGTGTCTTTTCGCCAATATCAAGACCCATTTCATCTGCGGGAATCTCGGAAGAGCAAACTGTCTTTACGCTGATCTCTGCGTCAATGGGGTTCGGGAACTCTGCTGCAACAACTGTATCAACAGGGAGAAGAAGCTTTTTGCCGAGAGCTTCAGCCTTAGCGATCATCTCTTTGCAGTAATCGAGCTTTTCGTCGTCAACGAGTGACTTGCCGACCTCTTTGCCCTGAGCCTTCAAGAATGTATAAGACATACCGCCGCCGATAATGAGCGTGTCGCACTTTTCGAGAAGATTAGAGATAACATTGAGCTTGTCTGCAACCTTTGCGCCGCCGAGAATAGCAACGAAAGGTCTTTCGGGAACTTCAACAGCGTTGCCGAGATAGTTAATCTCTTTCTGCATAAGGTAGCCTACTGCTGTATCCTTGATATGATCTGTAACGCCTGCTGTTGAGCAGTGTGCTCTGTGAGCAGAACCGAAAGCATCCATTACGAATACATCGGCAAGAGAAGCAAGCTCCTCAGAGAACGGCTCTAAGTTCTTTGTTTCTTCTTTTCTGAAGCGTGTATTCTGGAGAAGTACAACATCGCCGTTGTTCATAGCTGCAACAGCAGCCTTTGCCTTTTCGCCTACTACTGTATCGTCGTCTGCAAAAACGACCTCTTTGCCGAGAAGCTCGGAAAGTCTTACAGCAACGGGAGCAAGAGAGAATTTAGCCTCGGGACCGTTCTTCGGCTTGCCCAGGTGTGAGCAAAGTATAACCTTGCCGCCATTCTCTATAAGCTTTTTGATTGTGGGAAGAGCCGCTGTGATTCTGTTATCGTTTGTAATAACACCGTCTTTAAGCGGCACATTGAAGTCGCAGCGAACAAGAACTCTTTTGCCTGCAACGTCAATATCTTCAACTGTTCTTTTGTTTAAAGCGCTCATTTTAAACAACTCCTTTAAGATTTTTACAACACGGAAATATGATATAAAACACAAAAACCGTATCGTTAATACATTAACATTATATACCATATTACCCTTTTTTTCAATATCATTTTCAAAAACTTATAAATTTTTATTATTTTGAAGTGTGGAACACAGAGTTTTGAGAGCCGGAGCCGAAAAATATACGGCAATAAATTTTTACTTGACTTTTCATTAATTTAAGTATATCATATATCGTAGAAAATATTCATTTTATTTTGGAGGTATAAAAATGAAGAAAAATACTATTACAAAAATGATAGCCGTTTCGGCTGTTTTGGCTATAACTATGGTTTCGCTCGGCGGCTGCGATGATACTTCTGCGGCATCATCGAAATCTGTTTCGTCCGAACAGGCAGTAAGCGCTGCCGATGACGTTTCTGTAAGCTTTGACGAAACCGACACTTCATCGGATACGGCTTTTGACGACAGCATCTACGATTATTACCACCACGAAGATTTTGATTATTACGAACTCTCAGAGATAGACGGTCATATTATCGACTGCGGCGGAAATGCGGGTGCGTCCGACTGCTTTATAGTTACCGATGATTATAAGGTATATCACAATCAGTATATAGGCGGAGTGGAATACTTTTGTACGCTGAACGGTGAGTATGAGAGTCTTGTTCCTCTCGGCGGGGTTAGAGAAAACTGTCTTATTACCTTGAATAAAGACGGTTCTTATACCGCCTATTACGCCGACGGAGAAAACGGATACAGCGTTGATTTCAAAATTGACAATATGGTTAGTTATTCTGCCGGTAACAACAGCTTATCCGTTTATACACTCGATGACGGTGTTGTAAATTGTACCAAAATTCTTAAAGACGGTACTGTTGAGACCGATCACGAAAAGGTTAATTTTGACGGAGCTTCAAATTCGGGCTATAAATGGTATTCGGTGTTTTACACTTGGGACTGCTTTGTCGATAATGACGGCAAGCTGTTTTATCTGAGCGGCGGAAATGTTCTCGATATGTACGGCGGCGAAAATGTAGATAAGTTCTTGGGCGGAGAAGCGCCCACGTCGGGTTTTTACTGCACACAAACAGGCGACAGCGCCAATGTTTATTATCAAGAGACATCGGAAGAATATGATAAGTACGGTGAAAGACACGCTGTTGCTATGCCGGAGGGATATTCTGTCGATGATATTAAGTCTTTCTATTGCCGTACATCGAAAGAGGTTTTCATAGTAACAAGCGATGACTGCATTTGGAAATGCGGCAACGCAACTGCAGACGGCGCAGTTTTTGAAAAAGACGAAAGATTAAGCGAACTTAATCAGGGCGGAAATATTAAAGCAATGAGTGTTTACGACAGAAGCGGAATTGCTTTTGTAGGCACTAACAATAAACTTTATACATTCAACTGATAAAAACAGAAAATTGATAATCTTATTTTTATAAATAAATGATAAACCGCACAAAGGCTGCCGCCTTTATGCGGTTTGTTTGATTTCAACTCAAAAATTTTAAAAAATCTCGGCGCTAAGAAATATTGTTAACGTCGCTCCACTTATAATCTCTCAGCTCGCCTGAGCAGAGAAGCTGCGGAAACTGCCACTGTCTGAGTACCTCGTAAACGGCAACTGCAGCCGAATTTGACAGGTTAAGACTTCTCGCCTCGTCCATCATAGGTATTCTTACTGTTGTATCGGGATTTTCAAACAACAGCTTTTCGGGCAGTCCTTTGCTCTCTTTGCCAAAAAACAAAAAAGCGTTGTCGGGATATTCCACATCGGAATATACATTTTTTGCTTTTGTGGAAAAGAAAAAGAAGCTGCCCTTATTTTTTTCAAAAAATTCTTCAAGGTCTTTATACACGGTAATATCAAGATACTTCCAGTAGTCAAGTCCTGCGTGCTTTAGCTTCTTGTCGTCGATCTTAAAGCCCAAAGGCTCTATAAGGTGAAGTCTTGCGCCCGTAACGGCACAAGTGCGGGCGATATTTCCCGTATTCTGCGGTATTTCCGGTTCTACCAATACGATATTCAAAACAGACATATAAATATACTCCTACTATAAATTTATACAAATAATCATACAATAAAATTATAATAGAAATTGTCGGTTTTAACAAGTGTTTGCCGAAATATTTTATAGCAAACGTCATCAAAAAGCAGATTTTGAGCTATATAATTCCACTTTCCACTTTCCGCTTTCCACTTTCAATAAAGCTTAGCGGTATCTGCCGCAGCTTGTGCAGAAAAGAGTATTGTTATTATTCCTCTCTCCGCAGTCGGGGCATATCCAACGTCCGTGTTCATCCGGTATTACCGCCGCACCCGTATAATACGTATGAAACGTATCGGACTGAGGTGTACCGCTGTCGGCAACATTCTGAACCGCACTCTGCAAATATCCGTTGCCTATACCCGAAAAAGCCCTTACTCCCATTGTCGGTATACTGTACGCATTTACACTGTCCGTTAAAGGAGATGTCACAAGTGTGGAACGGTACAGCTCGCCGCCGCATTTGCTGCAAAAGTTTGCACGATCGTCATTATACGCTAAACATTTTTTACATATCATACTAACACTATCCTTTCATTTGGTTTTAGTGATAGTATGGGCGGTTTTATTTTTTTAATACAATGTGCGTAATATTCAAAATAAGGATTGACATTATAGGATATATCTCATATAATCAATATAAGATATATCCTATATTATTGGCTATGGAGAAATAAAAATGCAGGAATTTGAAATAATATTTTACGAGAAAGAGGACGGCACAGAACCGGCTAAAGATTTTCTTTTGAGTCTTGATGTCAAAATGAGGGCAAAAATGCTCAGAACAATTGAACTACTCCAAAAAAACGGTTACCAACTTCGCGAACCGGAATCAAAACATATTGATGACGGAATTATGGAGTTACGAGCAAAAGTCGGTTCGGATATATCAAGAGTTCTTTACTTTTTTGTTATTGGACAAAAAATCGTTCTCACAAACGGTTTTGTCAAGAAAACTCAAAAAACACCTAAATCGGAAATTCAAAAAGCAAAACAATACAGAGCCGATTATTTAAAAAGAAAGGGAAATAAAGATGACTGATTTTAATGCATTTGTTGCCGAACAAATGAAAAACGAGGACTTCCGTAAAGAATACGAATCACTCGAACCCGAATTTTCTATCAAGCAAGCTATGATAGACGCACGAGCACAAGAGGGTTTAACACAAAAGGAATTATCACTGCGTTCAGGTATTGCGCAAAGCGATATTAGCAAATTGGAAAACGGCACTGCCAATCCCTCTGTAAAAACACTTCAAAGACTTGCCGCCGCACTGGGAAAACGACTAAAAATCGAGTTTGTATAAATCTTCAGGCACATACAAATTTTTACCAAAGTCCGTCGCATATATCAACATTGTGCGGTATAATTATATTGTACAATTATTTGTACAACTTTTTGAACAAGAAAGGCGGTAATATTATGTTGGCAGTTAATTACTCCACTTTCCGAAGCAAATTGAAAGAATATTGCGACGAAGCAACCGACAACAACGAAACTATTAATGTTACCCGTAAAGATAAAAAAATGTTGTTATTATCAGCTTGGAGCAGTATAATCAGATGATGAAAGCGGCACGCAGCGCAGAATATCTTGCAAAGCTCGACCGGGCGATAGAACAACTTTCAAGCGGTAACGGACAGAAACACGAATTGATATAATATTCGGAATAACAATACCCCCCGATCAAGTCTGTTCGTTTGGTCGGGGGCGTTTTATCCGATAACAAAAAAGACTCCACAAAAGTGAAGTCTGTGTGGTGGGAGAGGGTGGATTCGAACCACCGAAGTCAGTGACAACAGATTTACAGTCTGCCCCATTTGGCCGCTCTGGAACTCTCCCTTATTTAATTGCGTGCGTTCATACTTTTTGTATTCAAAAGCTATATCTATTACAA
>JAFOMO010000224.1 GCA_017418905.1 Clostridia bacterium
ACCTCTCTTGAATATAAAGGGGTACTTGTTTTTCTCTGCGTATAATACTTCAAAGTCGCCGTTGCCGCAAAGCTCCGCATTTGCTTTTCTGATAGCTATAATTTTCTTTACGGTATTATAAAGTGAGTTCTCGTCTGCCATTTGCGACTCGACATCGGGTGCGTTTTCTTTTGTATCAACAGGTAAATAAAGCTTGTCGGGGTCTGCGTCAGAAAAGCCCTTGTTTTTGCCCTTTGACCACTGCATTGGTGTGCGTGAGCCTGTGCGGCTGAAACCGCCCTCTTTGCTTGTAAGCTCAGACATATAACGCATACCTATCTCATCACCGTAATACAAGAAAGGCACGCCCGGAAGTGTAAAGATAGTGCAGAAGTTTATTTTAAGCTCTAACTCGTCATACCACGCAGACATACGGGGATTATCATGATTACAGGTGAAAAAGCTGATATATCCGTTATCCTTTGTAGCTTCATAATTGGGTACAAATTCGTTGACAAGCGTCATAATATCGCCGTTACCCTCTTTGCTGAAAAAGCTCTCCTGCTTGCCTGTGTCGTAATTATAGTATCTGAAAGCGGTAGAATAGCCGTTTCCTCTGTGGTCGAGATAGAAGTCTGCGTGAAAGCCTGCCTTGTTTATCGCTCTTATCGGGTGACACCACTCAGATACTAACGCACAGTCGGGGTAATCCTTATCCATCATTTCACGCACGCCTGCCCATATAGCGGCGGTAGCGATCTTCTCGTCATCATTTTTAACGAGAGAGTCTGCCATATCTACTCTGAAGCCGTCACAGCCCATATCGAGCCAAAAGCGCATAACATCTTTTATAGCCTCGGCAGTGCGCAGGCAGTCGGGGTGATTTACGGGTAACTGCCATGCAGGATGAGTAACCTCATAAAAGCCGTAGTTGAGCGCAGGCTGAGAGGAGAAGTAGTTTACAAGATAGTTTCCGTCACGATCGGTAATACCGCACTGCAAGCGATACTGCGGCGGAGCCTCCCAAACGCTGTTCGTCCAGATATAGCGGTTTGAAAGCTCGTTTTTACCGGGCTGTTTCGACTGTGTGAACCAGCCGTTTGTGTCGGACGTATGACCGGGAACGAGATCCATCAAAAGCTTCATTCCACGCTTGTGTACCTCTTCAAAAAGCTGTTTTGCGTCGTCGTTTGTACCGTACCGGGGAGCGATCTTGTAATAATCACGAACATCATAGCCTGCGTCCATAAAGGGCGAATCATAAACGGGATTGAGCCAGATAGCGTTACAGCCGAGGTCGTTTATATAGTCAAGCTTTGATATAAGACCTTGTATATCACCGATACCGTCACCGTTTGCGTCATAAAAAGACTGCGGATATACCTGATAGAATACTGAATTTTCAAGCCATTTGGGCATAATATTGCCTCCTTTATTTTTAAAAGTGGAATTAATTGTAAAGTGGAAAGTGTAAAGTGGAATTTTGCAGTCATACACAATAAGACCGAAACCGTATTGCATGCGGTCATACTTCTTTCTATGCAATACTAAGTTTTACGATAACTCAGTTTTAAATTTGATTAGTTCGCACTTGTACTGCTTAAATGTGACCTTTAGTCAATTTTAACATAATTGTTCAGACTGTGTCAACAATAAATAACAAGAAAACAAAAAATAGCACTGTATGCAACAAAAGCTGTCTGCATTGTGCAAACAGCTTTTGTTGTTTAAGATCCTACTTTCTGCTATTAAATAAATTCCACTTTCCACTTTCCAAATTCCACTTTTAATAAAGTTCCGCTTTATTTATGTGTGTACATTCTCGTGGGCTCGGGTTCGCCGTCACCCTGCACCATGCAGAGAAACTCCCAGCCGTAACGTTCGTAAAAGCCTGTGTGATCTGTAACAAGATACAAAGGCGTGATGTTCTTTGCACGCAGATCGTCAACAACAAAATTCAGCAGGTTACCCGCAATTCCTTGTTTGCGGTACTCCTCCTCTGTATATACGGCGCACACGTTGGGAGCAAGGTCGGGTCTGTCGTGAAAATCGTTTTCGATAACACCAAGACCGCCAATTATCTTGTTACCGTCTAAAGCTAAATACCAGCCGTATTCGGTAGTATTGTCTAAGTAGTCGTTCATACATTCAAGATAAGCCTCTGTCGGTACTCCCCATTTTTCGTGAAACCAGTTTGCAGCGGTATCTTTAAGCTCGGGTCGCTGACGCAGGGTGATATATTCGTATTTTTGCATTTTTGTTTTATCTCCTTTTATGATAGTCCGATTTTTATGTTTTCAATTATTGACTGATATTCTCGTATTTCGTTATCATCAAATCCGAAAATATCTTTCCATTCGTATTTTGGCAAGTAACAGCTTGCGTAATGAAAGCCGTCTTTTTCATCGGGTTTTTCGATATATACTTTTACTGTATTGTCATCAAGCAATTCCGAGTGTACTATTTCTGTTTCGTCATCAAGTGTGAGATATGGATACATCATAAGCAAGACCTCTGTTCGTTAATTTGTATTATTATTCTATCACAGCCCGGCACTTAATTCAATAGTAAACAAAAAATCCCGGAAATATCCTTTTACGGAATTTCCGGGATCATTGGTGCGAGTGACGGGACTTGAACCCGTACGTCATGCAACACACGCCCCTCAAACGTGCCTGTCTGCCAGTTCCAGCACACTCGCATATCATTGTTTATCAAGCTGTCCGCTCAACGATATATATATTAT
This sequence comes from Clostridia bacterium, assembly GCA_017418905.1. Taxonomy (GTDB): domain Bacteria; phylum Bacillota; class Clostridia; order Oscillospirales; family Acutalibacteraceae; genus RUG592. The sequence continues at coordinate 2,726 of JAFOMO010000224.1, forward strand.
CACATTTCTTTGAAAATGTCAACACCAAATTTGAAAAAATATATATTACTTTTCTGAAATGATAATAATTTGACAAAACCGAAAACATTAGTTATAATTAGTAAGAAAAGGATAAGGAGAAGAAGGTGATACGTTTGAGAAAACTAATGTTTACTCTATCTTCGATAAATGCGTTTCTTAATGTGCTGGTAATAGCTGTATTTATGCAGGATAATGTTATAGTGCTGTACGGTGCAGACGGCAATGCATACAAATACGGAAGCCGTTGGTTTTATCTTTTGTTTGTGTGTGTGCCTTTGCTTATTTCGGGAGCATTGTTTATACAAGAGGTTCTCAACAGAAAAAAATCGGTGCAGACAGAACAAACTGCCGAAAGCGACGACGAAACGACAGATGTTATAGACGAGATATTGCAGGGCAAAACACAGCACAGCGATAATGTAGGTATGCTCTTCACTTGGAGCTTTGCAATAATAAGCTGGGTAATGACGGGCATTGCACTCAATGAGATACAGAACATCAGCGTTATTCTGCCGACTATCATTGTTGTAATGTTCAGTGCGATAGCAATTTTTGTGACAAGCGTATATAACAACGTAACGGCTGATACCGTGTGCGGAATAAAGCTCAAATGGTTAAGCGGCAATAAAGAGGCGGCAGTCAGATCAAACAGGTTGTCGATGTATCTCGGTATGATGTCGGGTATGCTCGGCGTATGTCTTGCGGCGTGGTCATTGGTAATAGCAAACAATATTCCCAATTGTATCGCAGTTGCAGAGTTGGTAGTTTTTTCGCTTGTACTTCCGATAGTGTACTCTTATATACAATGCAAGAAGAAATGACAATTCGCAGCAGGCGTGCGCCTGCAGGCAATAACGCACTTGTACATATTAAAATCGTATATTTATTGCATGCATTCAAAGTTCTTACTATGTTGTACAAAAGATTGTTTTCAGTTAGCAATTATTTTAAGCTCGCAAACAAGGTTTGTTGTTTGTGGGTTTGATTTTTATTTAAAACTCGAACAATTCCACTTTCCACTTTCCAAATTCCACTTTTACAATAATTCCACTTTCCAAATTTCACTTTTTACTTCAGATAAATTAATTACAAAGAATTGAGTATAATATGATAGGAAATATTTCCGGATATGCAATTTGAGAGTGAAAATTCAAGAATAATCTGCAATTTATACAAAAACTTTGGTTACACTTTCGTTAGATTTTAAATGCGGATGTTTAAAATAAACTTGTAAAAATTGATTTATTATGATAAAATTGAACAGGATAGAACAAAATAACGAGTATCATTACCATTTTTTCGGTTAGGAGATGTATAATATGAACTCAAACGAAAAGCAGGAGCTGAAAATTCTTGCGTGTAAAGCGAGAATATACGCTTTAGAGGGAATTTTTAATGCTAAGTCCGGTCACCCGGGCGGATCTTTGTCGGCAGCGGATATATATACTTATTTGTATTATAAGGTGCTCAATGTAGATCCACAGAATCCGCAAATGGAGAACAGAGACAGATTTGTACTATCAAAGGGTCACTGCTGTCCGTCGCTTTATGCTGTTCTGGCTCTTAAAGGGTTCTTCCCGATTGAGGAGCTTCCAAAGCTTCGCAAGGTAGGCGCAATGCTTCAGGGTCACCCCGATATGAAAAGCACTCCCGGTATAGATATGAGCTCAGGTTCGCTGGGTCAAGGCATCTCCGCCGCCTGCGGTATGGCTCTTGCCGGCAAAATGGATAAGAAGGATTACAGAGTATTTACACTGCTTGGTGACGGCGAGTGTGAAGAGGGTCAGGTCTGGGAGGCTTTGATGTTTGCCGCCCATCAGAAGCTTGACAACCTTTGTGCAATAATCGACTGCAACGGCTTGCAGATAGACGGCACAGTTGAAGAGGTAGGTGGTCTTGAGCCTCTCGACAAAAAGCTTGAAGCCTTCGGCTTTGAGGTGTTCAAAATGGACGGACACGATTTTGACAGCATAGAAGCTGCCGTAAACGGAGTTCTTTCATCAACATCGGGCAAGCCCTGCGCAATAATCGCTAAGACCGTAAAGGGCAAAGGCGTTTCATACATGGAAAATAAAGTAAATTGGCACGGTGCAGCACCGAATGCCGAACAGTATGAGGTAGGCAGAAAAGAACTGCTTGCACAGCTTGAAAGTTTGGGAGGTGTTCTCTGATGGCAGAAAAGGTAGTAAAGGCAACCAGAGAAAGCTTCGGTGAAGCACTCTGTGAGCTTGCAAAAACAAATAAAGATATTGTAGTGCTTGACGCAGACCTTGCGGCAGCAACAAAAACTTCTATTTTTCAGAAAGCATATCCCGATCGTTTCTTTGACTGCGGTATTGCAGAGGGCAATATGATGGGTGTTGCAGCAGGCTTGGCTGCCTGCGGAAAAATTCCTTTTGCAGCGTCTTTTGCAATGTTCGCAACAGGCAGAGCATTTGAGCAGATCAGAAACTCAATTGCATATCCAAAGCTCAATGTAAAGATCGCAGGTTCACACGCAGGTATTTCAACAGGCGAGGACGGCGCAACACACCAGTGTCTTGAAGATATTGCAATTATGAGAGCTATCCCGAATATGACAGTAATCAACCCGGCAGACCACTACGAGATGTTGGGCGCAGTTAAAGCGGTTCTTGAAATAGATGGTCCTGTATATCTTCGTTTGGGCAGACTGGCTATTGAGAGCGTTAACAATAACGACGATTACAAATTTGAGCTTGGCAAGGGCGTTACACTTCGTGACGGCAAAGACGTTACGATCATCGCAACAGGCTTGGTTGTAAGAGAAGCTGTTATCGCCGCCGAGCAGCTTGCGCAAGAGGGCATAGACGCAAGAGTAATAAACATTCATACCATTAAGCCTATCGACGAGGATATTATAGTTAAGGCTGCAAAGGAAACAGGCAAGATCATTACCTTTGAAGAGCATAACGTAATAGGCGGTCTGGGTGACGCTGTTGCGTCGGTAGTTGCCGAGAAATGTCCCGTTATCGTTAAGAAATGCGGCGTATACGACAGATACGGTTACTCGGGGCCTGCAAAAGAGCTTCTTGAAATATTCGGACTTACCGCACCGGGCGTTGCTCGTGAAGTAAGATCATTTTTAAATAAATAATAATGTTTGATATAAAAAACTCCGTCTGCTTGAAGCAGGCGGAATTTTTTTGAGTTTTGAGTTTTGAGAGTTGAGGTCAATGTGCAGTGTGCAATGATTATTCAATATTTCCACTTTCAACTTTTCATTTTCCATTTTCCATTTTAGAAAAGACGCATCCGCAATAATTCTGGCGGTATAAGTCATACTCTTTTGAAAGCTCGATAGACCTTTTATAGCCGCCTTTTTTCTTGAAGTCACACGGCAGCCAGTTTATACCGAATTTTTCCGCAAGAGATATACCGATAGTGTTTAAAAGCGGCGCATTTTTGAGGGGGCTTATCGTAAGCGTTGTTGTAAAGTAGTCGAACTGTTCCTGCAAGGCTTTTTGCGCTGTTCTTTGCAGACGCAGTTCAAAGCACTTTTCGCAGCGTTTGCCGCCCTCGGGTTCTTTTTCAAGTCCTTTGACCGCAGAGAAGAATTGACGACAGTCGTATTCCTCTTCGGCAAATGATACGGGGTATTTCGTATCCATAGAAGAAATAAGCCTTTTCTGCTCACTGCTCCTGAAACGGTATTCCGCCTCGGGTGATATGTTCGGATTATAGTAAAATACCGTTATATAAAAATAATTCGATAAATACTCGATAACATAACTGCTGCAAGGCGCACAGCAGCTATGCAGTAAAAGCGTAGGTGTTTTATCTCTGTTCTGTATTTGTATAAGTACCTTTTCAAGCTCTTTTTGATAGTTTATATTACTGTTCATTTTTTATCACTTCTTTTATAATATCATCGGGTGTATGTGCGATAGCTTTTGCACCTGCACCTTTAAGCTCTTCTTCGCAACGAAAACCCCAGCTTACACCGCAGAATGAAGTCTGAGCGTTTCGTGCGGTCATTACGTCAACATCGCTGTCGCCTATGTATAAACAGTTATCGGGCTTTTCGCCTGCTTGCATAAGCATAGCAAGCAAAGCCTCCGGAGAGGGCTTTATCGGGTACTGCTCACGCTTGCCCCATACAATATCGAAAGTATCCTTCGGGAAAAGAGTATCGACTATCCGATGAGTAAAATCATCGGATTTGTTTGAAAGTATGCAAAGCTTTATACTGTGGCTTTTAAGCTTTTCCGTCAGTTTGATAATACCGTCATACGGTTTAGTTTTGTTAAGACAATTCTCGCCGTATATTCTGTTGAAGTCGTTAAATACAGATACAACAAGCTGTTCGTTGTCTGCCTTATCGCCTAAGCTTCTTTTGATAAGATTTTTTATTCCGCTGCCGACAAGGTATCTGTATTCTTGTAAAGGGTGTGTCGGCATACCGTGATTTTGAAGGGCGGCATTACAGCTGTCTGCAAGATCGTCAAGGCTGTTTATCAGAGTGCCGTCCAGATCAAATATACAAATAGAATAGGTCATTTTATTTATATCCTGCCCTTCTTTATAAATGTGCAATGTGCAGTGTGCAATGTGCAATGATTGCTTTCATAACTTTTTGAATAGCATTACCCTTAGGAACTGTGTAGGAATAAGTTGTGCAATTTAGGCGCAGAATAATTTGTTCTGTGTTAGGCGCAATGCCGCAGGAATACTGTCGTATTTCAAGGTATTGCAACGACACACAGGACGAATTAGACAAGCATAAATGCAC
>JAFOMO010000225.1 GCA_017418905.1 Clostridia bacterium
CTGCAAAGAACCTAACCTTTTTACAGACGGTGCGTCAACATACGGCAATCTCTCAATTGTTGTTGCTATCTTAGAGCTTGTTCTGATAGTTGTAGCATTCCTGCTTCTCAACTCAGGCGACTCTGAGGCACTCGAAGATATGGGACTTGACAGCTCTGCAACATCCTTCAAGCTTACTGTTCCCGTTATCGCATATCTGATCTGCGACGCAGCAGGAACATTACTCAGAGGTAATCTTGCTAAGGGTTGGATACCTTTCGCAGAAGAAAACAGAACTTACGTTGCTCAGGCTCCCATAACTTCACGTTCACCCGAAGCTAACCCGATTCAGACATTCAAATCAACAACAAGACAGTCTAACGATGCTATTAAGCAGAGTCAGCCTTATCTTTACGGTGAAGACGACAAAAATTCAACAGAAAAGAAAAAGTCCTCTTATATTCCCGAAGAGCTTCAGAACGATTATCCGCCTCAGCAATTCGATCAGCCTATGGGCGGCGGTATGATGAACGATCCTTTTATGGGCGACCCGTTTGCTCAGGCTATGCCTAATGATCCTTATGCACAGCCAATGCCTAACGGCGATCCTTTTGCAGCAGATCCTTTCGCTGCCGATCCTTTTGCTGCTCCGCAGCAGCCTATGGGCGGTAATCCTTACGGTATGCCGAACCCCAATGACGCAAACACTTATAACAACGGTATGATGTAATCTCTTTTTTAAGCTGATTAAGCCTGTCATTATCCGGCAGGCTTATTTTTTTGTCATTATTATTTCCAAAAGCAATTGATTTACTGTCTTGCATTGTGCTATAATACTTATATTGGCATAATCAGATATAAGCATTAACGATATTTTGTGGCATGGAGAGATTAGTATGAATAGTATTGGATTTGATAACGAAAAATACTTGAGCTTGCAGTCTGAGAAAATTCTTGAAAGAATTAATAGCTTCGGCGGCAAGCTTTATATGGAATTTGGAGGTAAGCTTTTTGACGATTTTCATGCGTCAAGAGTACTGCCCGGTTTTAAGCCTGACAGTAAAGTGAGAATGCTTTTAAAGCTTAAAGAGCAGACAGAGATAATATTTGCTATAAACGCTTCTGCAATTGAACAGAATAAAATGCGCAGCGACATTGGCATTACTTACGATATGGATATTCTGAGGCTTATTGACAAGCTGACAGAGATCGGATTATATGTAGGCAGCGTTGTTATTACTCAATACTGCTCACAGCCCTCTGCGAATAAATTCAAAACACGTCTTGAGAATCTCGGTATAAAAGTATATCTGCATTATCCTATCGCAGGTTATCCGTCAAATCCGCAGTTTATTGTAAGCGAAGAGGGTTTCGGAAAAAACGACTATATAGAAACCTCTCGTTCTCTTGTTGTAGTAACTGCGCCCGGACCGGGAAGCGGAAAAATGGCTACTTGCCTGTCGCAGCTTTACCATGAAAATAAAAGAGGTATAAAAGCAGGATATGCTAAGTACGAAACTTTCCCCGTCTGGAGTATTCCGCTTATGCACCCTGTAAATCTTGCTTATGAGGCTGCAACGGCTGATCTGAATGACGTTAATATGATTGATCCCTGGCACCTTCAGGCATACGGACAAACAACAGTTAACTATAACCGTGATGTTGAAGTATTTCCTGTACTCAATGCAATATTTGAGCATATCTCTGGTTCTTCTCCTTACAAATCACCTACAGATATGGGTGTAAACATGGTAGGCTTTGCAATTGTTGATGATGATGTTGTAAGCGAATCTTCAAAGCAGGAGATCATTAGACGCTATTACGCAGCACTCCAAAAACAAAAGCAAACAGGTAACGCTTCAGATGAAGTAAAGAAGATCGAAATGCTGCTGAACAGACTTTCACTCACCAAAGATGACAGACGAGTTGCAAAAGCTGTAAACGATTTTTCTGAACAGTATAATAACCCCGTTGCGGGTATTGAGCTTAACGACGGCACTATTGTTACAGGAAAAACAAGCGAATTGCTCGGTGCTGTTTGCTCTATGCTCTTAAATGCAATTAAGGTTCTTGCAGGAATAGATGACAGCGTCCTTCTTATTTCAAAAGAAGTGATCGAGGCCATTCAAAAGCTGAAAATAGGAGTTATGAAAAATCAGAATCCGAGAATGCACGTTGACGAGGTTCTTATCGCTCTTTCTGTCAGTGCTCAGAATGATGAGAATGCAAAAAAAGCTCTCGAACAGGTAATTAACCTTAAAGGCTGTCAGGTACATTCTTCTGTTATTCTTTCTCAGGAGGATATGGATATTTTCCGCAGACTCGGAATTGATCTTACCTGCGAACCTCAATATGAATCCGATAAACTTTATCATAGATAAATACATATACCTAAAAAATGACTGCTTCTTTTGAATGCAGTCATTTTTTTACGATAAATATATATTTATCGTATTCTTTCTTAAGTAATTATGTTCATATTATTGCTGTTTTTTTGGTAAATCTGATAAATTTTAATTAATATCCCTTTAACTATTGTAATTTTTATCAATCTATTTTAAAATAGATATGTACAACAAAAAGGGGTGATTTTAATTGAAAAATGACGTTTATCAGCCTAGAGATAACTACGAACGTAACTTTATGTTAGTTAAAAAGTTCGGAGGATCTATAGGAGTTATACTGCTGGCAATAATGTTCTTTGCAAATATCGTATTATCTGTTATTTTATCTTTCAGCGAAAATGACAAGCTTGTTGTAATAATAGCTCGTGTGGCTTCATCAAAGCTGTCTTTTAACATTGACTTGGGCGAATACAAAACAATGCTGTTTTTAGGAAATGTTCTGCTCTCTGCATTTATAACTTACTGCTTAGTCTATATAATTTTTAAGAGTAAAAATATCGGATTTACCGAAAGTCCCGAAATAGGCTTTGCACTTCTTCATAAGTTTTCAATGCTGGAAATACTCATCTGTGCGGTTGCCTTTATCGCTATGATAGCAGAAACTGGTTATTTCATGTTCGGAGATATTAATAATTTTGAATGGCTTGCGAATATATTTAATCTGAATATCTCAGATCTGCTTGCCTATAAAGTCACTATCGTTATCTTTTTTGTGCTTGCCGATATTATCGCTTTCTTGCTGATATGGAACGCACAGTCACAGGCAGTATTTTTAAAATCTGTTAAGCTGACACTTGTTGAGAGCGTTCCGCGAAACAAATCTGCTCATGCTTATGGTGTTTTTGCTCTTTCTATCGGAATATTGATGTTGATCTATGCAGCTATTCTTTCATTCTTATATACCTGCTATAAAGACGCTTTCAGCGGATTCAGCATTGAAGTTGACAAAACCTTTGTTGCGATAAGTCTGGCTCTTTCTTATGTAAGAGGATTGATCCCGTGTATTATAGGTGTTCTTGCTTTCGCTTATTCTTCAATGGTTGACGAAGCAAATTCATACAATAACCTATCTTACAATTTTAATGTACTCGGAAATGCAGAAGATCCGAATATGTCGGGCAGAAACAGCAGATATTATTAAATCATTACAGGAGCGTTTGCGGACGCTCCTTTTTTTATCAAACAAAGAAGTTTTCCACTTGAAATTGCTTTGAAGTGGAAAACTTCTTCTTTTTAGTACTTTTATATAGGGTTACATCAAACATATCGTTTAATACTTCTCTCTTATTTAATACTTAAAGATTTTTAATAAGAGAGAAGTATAATATCAATGATTTATCCACATAGTTCGTTAAATAAAAAACTGCCTCACCATTTAAACGGCGAGGCATAATTTAAAAGAATTTATTATTTTATAACGTCTTTGCCGCCCATATAAGGTCTTAATACCTCGGGAATACGAACAGAACCGTCTTCGTTGAGATTATTTTCAAGGAACGCAATAAGCATTCTCGGCGGTGCAACAACAGTATTGTTAAGAGTATGAGCAAAGTACTTCTGCTTGCCAGCCGATACTCTTATTCTTAAACGTCTTGCCTGTGCGTCACCGAGGTTAGAGCATGAACCCACCTCAAAATATTTCTTCTGACGAGGCGACCAGGCTTCAACGTCTATACTCTTTACTTTAAGATCGGCAAGATCACCCGAACAACACTCAAGAGTACGAACGGGAATATCAAGCGAGCGGAAAAGATCTACTGTATTCTGCCAAAGCTTATCAAACCACATTTTGCTGTCTTCGGGCTTGCAGACAACTATCATTTCCTGCTTTTCAAACTGGTGTATTCTGTATACTCCTCTTTCTTCTATTCCGTGTGCACCCTTCTCTTTTCTGAAACAAGGCGAATAGCTTGTTAAGGTCTTGGGAAGCTCCTCTTCTTTTACAACTGTGTCTATAAACTTACCGATCATTGAGTGTTCGCTTGTTCCGATAAGGTATAGATCCTCGCCCTCTATCTTATACATCATAGCGTCCATCTCAGCAAAGCTCATAACACCTGTTACAACATCACTTCTTATCATAAACGGCGGTACACAATAAGTAAAACCTCTGTCTATCATAAAATCACGGGCATAGCTGATAACGGCTGAGTGAAGTCTTGCAATATCGCCCATAAGGTAATAGAAACCATTGCCTGCAACTCTTCTTGCGCTGTCAAGATCAATACCGTTGAGCTTTTCCATAATGTCTGTATGATACGGTATCTCGAAATCCGGAACAAACGGATCACCATACTTCTGAACCTCAACATTTTCGCTGTCGTCTTTGCCTATCGGAACACTGGGGTCTATTATATTAGGAATAGTCATCATGATCTTCTTGACTTTCTCCCCTATTTCAGCCTCTTTAGCTTCAAGCTGTGCAAGCTCCTCAGACTTTTCTGTAACGAGCTTTTTCATCTCTTCTGCTTCTTCCTTTTTGCCTTGACCCATCAATGCGCCGATCTGCTTTGAATACTTGTTTCTGTCTGCTCTCAGATTATCGGCAGCCTGCTGTGTTGCACGTCTCTGATTATCAAGCTCTATTACCTCATCAACAAGAGGCAGCTTGCTGTCTTGAAATTTCTTCTTGATGTTTTCTTTAACAACATCAGGATTTTCTCTCAAAAATTTAATGTCTATCATTTTGCATTACTCCTTTATATAAACAGGGTTATCCCTTTTTATCAATCTTCTTTGAAATGACTGAGAAGCTCTCTCAGATCGTCTTCACCGTAAAACTCAAGAACAAGAGTTCCGCTATTCTTACTTTTCTGATTAACAAAGACCTTTCTTCCGAAAGACTCGCAAAGTGACAATTCAACCTCCTTATAATACTGGGGGCGTTTGTCTATCTTTTCTTTTACTGTTACAGATCTTTCTCGTGCGTCTGCTTCTTTATTTAACTGAGCAACCATTTTCTCGGTTTCTCTTACAGATAAATTATTATCAATTATAGTTTTGGCAGCCGTTTCAAGCATATCTTCTTTTTCAAGACCTAACAAAGCTCTTGCGTGACCCGATGTTATATCGCTGTTTTTAAGCATGATCTTTATGCTTTCGGGCAGCTTGAGAAGTCTTAACGTATTTGCAACGGCAGAACGAGATTTATTTACTATTCCTGCGATCTGCTCCTGCGTCATGCTGTATTCCTTCATCAGCGAATCATACCCCATAGCAAGCTCTAAATCAGATAGATCTTCACGCTGTAGGTTTTCAACAAGTGCCAGCTCCATTGCCTCGGAATCTGTAAGCTCACGCACAACAACAGGCACTTCATTCAGACCTGCCATTCGTGCGGCTCGAAATCTGCGTTCGCCTGCCACTATCTCATAACCGCCGCCGAAAATAGGTCTTACAACAAGCGGCTGCAAAACACCATGCTGCGCAATAGACTCTGAAAGCTCGTTTAATGCTTCAGGCTCAAACTCACGGCGAGGCTGATTCTTATTAGGCTCTATCTCTGAGATCTTAAGCGTAATTGTATCATTATGATCTTCGCTTTCATTTTGCATGAATATTTCGCTTAAGCCTCTGCCAAGACCGTTCTTTTTTGGTGGCATTTTTATACTCCTTTATTTTTTATCTTTTATCTATTTCTTTTGCAAGATCCATATATGCTATACTGCCCTTACCGTTTCTGTCGTAATACATTATCGGAGTACCGAAGCTCGGTGCTTCACTGAGTCTTACTGCTCTCGGTATAACAGTATTAAACACCTTTCTCGGGAAAAACTTCTTCACTTCTTCTACTACCTGTTGTGTCAGATTAAGTCTGCCGTCATACATAGTAAGGAGAACACCCTCAATGTCGAGATGTTCGTTGAACGAACGCTTAACACGTCTAACCGTATTCATAAGCTGTGATAAACCTTCGAGAGCGTAATATTCGCACTGTATCGGCACAAGAATAGTATCACACAAGCAAAGTGCATTTACTGTGATAAGTCCCAATGACGGGGGACAGTCAATAATAATATAATCATATACATCTCTGAGAGGTATTACGGCACTCTTTAATATAGACTCTCTGTGTTCTCTGTCGGCAATCTCAAGCTCTGCCGCAGCAAGATCAAGACTTGACGGAAGAATATCAAGATTCTGAAACTGAGTTTTAACCACAGTATCCTTACCGCTTACACCCTCTACAAAAATGCTGTATGTACTGTACTTTACAGCTCTTTTATTAACACCTACACCGCTTGTTGCATTACCCTGGGGGTCAATATCTATAAGCAAGACCTTCTTCCCCATTTTGCCCAGACCTGCGGCTAAATTTACAGATGTGGTGGTTTTTCCAACGCCGCCCTTCTGATTGGCGACAGCAATTATTTTTCCCATTTCCAAATTCCTTTCTTTCCTTATTATTGAAGATATTATCTTCAAATAACAATACATTTCAAAAATATAACAGCACAAACAAGTATAATTATACTTTTGAAAGTCACATATACATTATACCATTAAAAGCAGATAATTAAAAGTGTTTTTTACTTTATTTTCAATATTGTAATATGTTTCATATAAAATTTAAGTGTTTTTATTACTGTTTCACATGAAACTTTTTATTTTTATTGACCGAAAAATATTATTCAGAATTTTTTGATGTTTCACGTGAAACATTCTTTTTATTTAAATGAGAAGCAAATATCATAAAAATCAGATGTTTCACGTGAAACAATGTAAATTTCTCTTTTTCACAAATGTGAACACAGATTACTTTACAACTTCACAAATGTGAAATTGTATAAAACTAACAAACATAAGTATTATCTATTGTATACTTTTACTCTTATGCAAAAAGTCGGGCAGAATAATCTGTCCGACTCTTTGCTTTTACTTCTTACAAAGTAAAAAGGTATGAAGAAATGTGTATATGGATATTAGGAATACTCTGAATTATGTAAAAGAATTACTGAGGTCTAATGTTTATGCGTATCTTATACTCAATATAATTATTTGTTTCTGTTTTTTCTTCAACAACATCTTTACCTGCTTTTCTCATCAAGTCAACTGCTTTTGATATAGTATTGGTAAAAGCTCGAAGATCATTAATAATAATTATCTCTTTTTGTTTGTATGAAATTTCTTTTTTTGCTATGTTGTTTTTTTCAATCAACTTCAATAAACCGCTATGGTCTATATTTTTTCCGTATATCTGATAAAGAAGTGATCTTCTGATTTTTTTGCTTGGTATATCTGCTATTGTAACAGCCGCATCATCTGAGATATTACCGTACAGAATAAGTCTGCGTTCATAGCTATCAAAGCATTCAAGCTTTAGTATTTGCTGTATATCTGCTTCTCTCTTACCTGTTAAAAGAGATAATTCCTCAATGCTCAAATTTTGCTTATTTATCACATTACTGTATAATTTACTTAGTTCAAAGCTGTTTGACGATATACAATGAATACTATCCGCAAGTGACAGCATTATTGCCTGCTTTGATGTGCATTTTATAACAATGCACGGAACTGCATATAAACCGACATTTACGGCTGCTTGTATTCTGCGGTAGCCTGTTATCAGTTCATAGTATTCTTCACTTATTTTTCTAACGATCAAAGGCTGAATTATACCGTACTTGTTTATACTGTCCGAAAGTATCTTTATATCATAAGCAGAATACTTTTTCTTAAAAATATAGTCGTTTGGTATAATTGATCTTATTGGTATTATGTATAACTTACATTCGCCCTTTACATTGACCTGTGACATTCTTTTATATTCCTTTGATTTGATATATTTATTATATATCAAGTCATGGGCGATATTTGTCACATTGTCTGTGAAAAATAAAAAAGTTTTCCACATCTTTTTGTTTCAATGTGGAAAACTCGATTTTTTTTACAATGGAGTTTTATTTATCTTAACTCCTCTGCGTGGGTATTTTGAAGGTGTATTTTTAACCTTTTTTATCTTTATAATATTTCTTGTACTGCCGTCGGGCAAGGTAAGAGAAACAACTTCTTCAACAGCACCGCCTAAAACATCAACAGCGTTTTTTGACTGTTTAAGCTCTTCATCATAATCGGGACCCTTCATTGAAATGAAATAACCGCCGACCTTAACGAAGGGCAAACAGTATTCGCAAAGGGACGAGAGATTTGCAACTGCACGGCTTACTGCAATATCATATTTTTCACGATATTCATTCAGCTTAGAATAATCCTCAGCCCTGCCGTGGATAGTTTCCGAACTGAGAATATCGGACGATAATACTATCTCGCTTAAAAACTTGATACGTTTATTAAGACTGTCAAGCAACGTCAAATCTATATCGGGCCGAGCAATTTTCATTGGCACGCCGGGAAATCCTGCTCCTGTTCCTATATCAATAACCTTTGCACCCTTTTTGATATTTACTGCAGAAAAAACAGAAAGACTGTCGCAAAAATGCTTGATGACAAATTCATCTTGATCGGTGATAGATGTGAGATTAATCTTTTCGTTCCAATCAAGCACCTTATTCATATAATCCGAGAACTGCTCAACAGCTTTATCATCAAGCAATACATTTATCTGTGATGCATATTTTTTTAGTTTATCCATTACCGCACCTCATTTTGAAAGCCAGATAACAAGCACACTTATATCAGCAGGACTGACACCCGAGATTCTGCTTGCCTGACCGAGATTTGTCGGGTGTACCTTATTAAGCTTTTCCTGTGCCTCTAAGCGGAGATTTTTTATCGTTCTGTAATCAAGATCGGGCGGCAAAGCTCTTGTCTCCATTCTTCTCATTTGCTCAACCTGTGCATACTGTTTTTTTATATAACCCTCATACTTTATCTCAATTTCTATCTGCTCAAAAATGTTAGGGTCAAGATCAGGTCTGTCATCATCTATATCTTTGAGTACCTCATAAGAAAGCTGCGGTCTTTTTAAAAGCTCTGCATATCTGACGCCTGTTGTTATAGCAGATGTTTCACGTGAAACAAGTATATCGTTTAACTTATCTGAAGGAGCTATAACCTTGTTTTTAATTCGTTTAAGCTCTTGCTTTTTTAGCTCTTGTTTATGCAGAAATCTATTGTATCTTTCTTCGCTGATAAGACCTATTTCATAGCCTATCGGGGTCATGCGAACATCAGCATTATCTTGTCTGAGTATAAGTCTGTATTCGCTTCTTGAAGTCATCATTCTGTACGGATCGTTTGCTCCCTTTGTTACAAGATCGTCAACAAGTGTACCGATGTATGAACCTGCTCTGTCAAGTATCATGGGTTCTTTACCCTTAATTTTAAGTGCAGCGTTTATTCCTGCTACCAAGCCTTGAGCTGCGGCTTCTTCATACCCGGATGAACCGTTGAATTGTCCTGCGCCGTACAGACCGGGAAATTCAATAAATTCAAGTGTATTATTCATTTGCAGTGGATCGGCGCAATCGTACTCAATTGCATAAGCAGACCGCATAACAACAGCGTTTTCAAGTCCTTTTATCGAATGATAGAATTGAAGCTGTACTTCTTCGGGAAGAGATGACGACATACCTTGTAAATACATTTCTTCTGTATTTTCACCGCAAGGCTCAATAAAAAGCTGATGACGCTCTCGCTCTGAAAAACGAACGATCTTGTCTTCAATACTCGGACAATACCTCGGACCTACTCCGTGTATCATACCGCTGTATAAAGGAGATCTGTGTATATTATCAAGAATGATTTTTTTAGTATCATTATTAGTCCAGCCGATATGACAAAGCACTTTATTAGGCAAAGGCACTTTAGTTTCATACGAAAAAGGTATAACCGGGTCTTCTCCTGCCTGAGGTTCAAGATTGGTAAAATCTATACTTGATTTAAGCACCCTTGCAGGCGTGCCTGTTTTAAACCGGCGCAAAGACACACCGAGAGCCTTTAACGAATCACCTAAAAACGCAGACGGGAACATTCCGTCCGGACCGCTTTCATACGATACATCACCTATGAATATTTTACCGCCTAAAAATGTACCTGTTGCAATTATAACAGCTTTACAGTTGTACTCAGCACCCATTCGAGTAACAAGCTGCCACAACTCATTTTCTCTCTTTATAGATACGATCTCTGCCTGATGTATTTCAAGGTTTTCCTGAAGTTCAAGCTTATGCTTCATAGTTTCGCTGTATTTTCTGCGGTCGATCTGTGCTCTTAAAGAATGAACAGCCGGGCCCTTTCCCCTGTTCAGCATTCTCATTTGCAGCATACATTCATCGGCAGTCTTACCCATTTCACCGCCTAAAGCATCTATCTCTCTGACAAGATGTCCTTTAGCCGTTCCGCCTATTGACGGATTACAAGGACAATTTCCTATTGCGTCTAAGTTTATTGTAAAAACTACCGTTTTACAGCCAAGTCTTGCAGACGATAAACAAGCCTCTATACCCGCATGACCTGCACCAATAACAGCAACGTCAAACTCTCCTGCAAAATAACTCATATAGTCACCTCTTACTTTCCTACACAAAATTTGGAGAATACACTGTGTACAACAACCTCGCTGACATTTTCACCGGTTAATTCAAGTAAAAATTGTATAGCCTCTTCTACCGATACAGTAACAGCGTCAAGCGTAAATCCGTTTACCAAAGCAGAAACAGCGTCTTTTAGAGAATTTACTGCATTGACAACACACTCTCGCTGACGTTCATTAGAAAGCATAACCGCATTTTCGTCTATGTTATGTGTACCCGTTACTTTTTCTACCGTTGATATAAGTTCATCAAGTCCTTCACCCTTTGAGGCTGAGATATATACGATGTCTTTTATATAAGATTGTATATAATTAATATCCAACACTAAATTGAGATCGCTTTTATTGATTATAGCAATGCAAGGAATACCGTCAAGCAGTTTTATTGTATTAATATCATCATCATCAAGCATTCTTGACCCGTCAAATACTGCAAGCACCAAGCCGCAGGACTGTAACTTTTCTTTGGCACGCTCAACCCCGATCTTCTCTATCGGATTATCTGTATCTCTAAGACCTGCCGTATCCGATAACAAAAGTACGGCATTACCCAATACAACAGTTTCCTGTATAATATCTCTCGTTGTACCCGGTATCTCTGTAACTATACTTTTATCAAAGCCTGCGAGAAAATTCATAAGAGTAGATTTTCCTACATTTGGCTTTCCAACTATCAAAGTATCTATTCCCTCTTTTAAAGCCTTGCCTGTTTCAAAGCTGTTTATGAGTGTTTCAAGCTTACCGCAGACATTTTGAATATCTTCAAGCAGCGTGTCTGTTGATACCTCGGGAATATCGTCTTCGGGGTAGTCTGCCCAAGCAGACAGATGTGCGGCTGAATCTACAAGCATATTTTTTACTTCATCAATGCTTTTACGCAGCTTTCCCTCTCTTATACCAAGTGCAGACCGTGCGGCAGCCTTTCCCTTTGCTGAGATCATATCCATAACTGCCTCTGATTCGGTAAGGTCAATTTTACCGTTTAAAAAAGCACGCTTTGTAAACTCGCCGGGTTCGGCAAGCGACGCACCGTTATCTAAAATACATCTCAGAACTCTTGAAGTTATATACACACCGCCGTGACACGATATTTCAACTACATCTTCTCCGGTATAGCTGTGAGGTTTTCTGAACACAACGGCAACAACCTCGTCAAGAGGTTCGCCGTTATCATATACTTTACCGTAAGCGGCAGTATAGCCTTTCATATCGCACAGCTTTTTTCCGCTTATGCCCTTAAAAACATTATCTGCCGTATTAATAGCATTTTCACCGGAAATACGAATAACGCCTATTCCACCCATACCCAAAGGAGTGGATATAGCGGCAATTGTTTTTTCCATATTAACTCTCCTTTTAATACTGCTCTCTAATAATTAAAAGCTTTAATTCTTTTCGGTCTGTTTTCCGCAATACATCGTCATCGACCGTGAAATACGTCAGTTGGTCTCGCCTGCCGGCTCGATCGGTGCTTCTGCCTTCGGCAGAGGTCTCCACCGGAGACACGCACCCTGCGGTCTCTTCCTCGTCTTGCGAAAATCATCCTCGAAAATATTTTTAAAGCTTTTAATCAGAGATCAGTATAACAAATCAAAAAAGCTGCAAAGGCGAAAACGCCTCCGCAGCTGAAAAAGGCATTATTACTCGCCTTTAGTTTCTATTTTTGTGAATAAAGGTAAACCTGCTTTTTCAATAGGACTTCTCTGACTGTATGTAGAAGATGTTGTTATCATCTCGTCATCGGCAGGCTTATTATATCTGTTCTGATATGGCTTTCTTTCAAAGCTCTGCTTATACGGTGTTCTCTTCATACCGCCGTTGCCACTGCCGTATGACTTCTTTCCGCCATTCGGACGCTTGCCCTTGTTATTGAAGTTTCTTCTCGGCTTAACGGGATTCTTCGGATCGGGAGCAATAACAACGTGACGGTTAAGTACTTCACCCTCAGAGAAGGAAATTGCACCGTTAACCTTCTGAACAGCTGTATGTATTATTCTTCTTTCATAGGGATTCATAGGCTCGAGATTAACATTCTTTCCTGTTTTTACAACCTTATAAGCAAGCTTTTTGCCGAGATTCTCTAAAGTGACCTCTCTCTTTTCTCTGTAATTGCCTGTATTTATGGTGATCCTGAAATAAGAATTATCTACATGATTTGCAACAAGTCCTGCAAGATACTGCAAAGCATCGAGAGTCTCGCCTCTTCTGCCGATAATAAATCCTACATCTTCACCCTTTAAATTTATCTCTGCGGTTTTGTCGTCTTCGGTAACTTCAAAATCAATATTAGTAAGTCCCATACAAGACAATACATCTTTCAAATAATTGACGGCTATCTCTGCCGGAGAAATAGTTATATAGACTCTGACCTTTGCGGGTGTACCGCCGAAAAGACCAAACTTTTTCTTCTCCGGTTCCTGAATTACTTCATATTCAACATTGGCAGCTTCTACACCGAGTTCCTCGCACGCAGCAGCCAAAGCAGACTCTATCGAATCGCCTGTTCCAAATGCCTCTTTAACCACAGCTAACACCTCCAAATAATAAACTTGTACTATTATAAACTATCGAAAAACACCCTATGTAAACTATCTTAATCAATAAAAAAAGTTTCCGATAGTTCATTATTTTTTCTTCTTTTTCTTGATAGGTTTATCAACACTTACAGATTTTTTTATAACTGCTTTGATCTCTGCTTCTTCGGCTTCAAGCAAGGCTATTCTTCGAGCCTCATCCAATGCGGTCATAGACTCTGCATTATAGAATTTATGAAGTATAATAGTAGATATAAAACCGATAATGCTTGAATATATCCAATAAAGACCCATAGCAGACGGTACTGTATATGCTATCCATGCAGACATTATAGGCATCATCAGAAACATTGAGTTCATGCAGCCCTGCTGCCCCTTTAAGCTTGCACCGTTCATTCTCATTGTAACAAAGCTTGTACCGAAAGAAGTAACAAAGCAGAGAACGGGGAACAAAATGTACAGTGAAAAAATGCCGTGAGTATTCGGTGCGTCAAGCAAATTCATTCCGAAAAGCTTAAAGCCTTCAGCGAAAGTTTCTATCTTGGTAATATCTGCATCAGTAAAGCAATCAAGATTATCTTTGATCGCAGAAAAATAACCGATCAGGTTGATCTGTCCGTAATAATCATTGACAGCCGCACCGATAACCGGCAGACTTTTTAAGTATGCCATAGCCTGATCTACACTGTCTGCACTGATATGCAAAGTATTTGTAAGCGGATTTCTGATCGTCCAGTAAACACCCATGAGCAAAAACATCGGAACAATAGAGGTAACACATCCGCCCATTGGGTTAATGTTTTCTTTTTCGTAAAGCTTTGACAGCTCTTCGTTTAATCTGGCTTTATCTTTTCCGTATTTTTCCTGAAGCTCTTTTTGCTTGCTTTGCATACGCATATTTCCGGCCATATTTTTCTGGCTTTTTATCTGCATAGGAAACTGAATAATTCTGAGTATGATTGTAAAAATAAGAATTGCTATTGCGAAGTTTTTAACTACACTGAAAGCTCCCCAAAGCAAATATCCGAAAAGATAACCTATAATATTAAATAACTGGTTCATACAAACCCTTTCACTATTGTATTATTATTCTCGGAAAGGAAAAGCAGTCACTTCTTAGCCTTGTATCTTATCGTAACAGGCTTTTTTTGAGATAATGAATTTCTCTTTCCGATATTTCTTTTCTTTTTTTCTAAATCTTTATTTTTTAATTCGGGTACGGGATCAAACCCTCCCGGATTAAAAGGATTGCAGCGAAAAATACGCCACAATGTCATAATACTGCCCTTTACTGCGCCAAAACGTGAAATAGCTTCAATACCATATTGAGAACAGGTAGGATAAAAGCGGCAGCATGGAGATGTATGGGGAGAGATATGCTTTTGATAGAACCTTATCATGCCAATAAAAATTCGTTTTAACATATTAAAGCTCCGTCTATTTTATAACTCCCGATCTTCTCAGGCTTTCACCTATCGGCTCATAAAGCTCAAACGACTTCACATGAGCACACTTTACTCTTGCAACAAAAACAACATCATAAGAAGCATTTATATTTCTGCTTTCTATCTCGTCTTTATACATTGATAAAGCAGCTCTGATAACACGTCTGCATCTGCTTCTTGTCACAGCATTGCCTACTTTTTTGCTTGTTGTTATTCCGTATCTGAATACTCCCAAACGATTTTTTGCCACATACACCACAATCTGCGGATATACATAACAATGCTTGCTTTTATATAGTCTTCTGAAAGTATAGTTTTCTTTGATCGTATCAAACTTAGCCATAAAACCCCTAAACTCACAACACCAAAACAAATAAAATAAAACGGCAATAAATAGGTATATCTTCCCCCGGACGGTATGAAGATATACCTAAAGTCAACCGGTTAGCCTTGACAAGCTCAGAACACGGAGATCAATATGAAAGTCTTTTTCTTCCCTTTGCTCTGCGGCGAGCCAGAACCTTGCGTCCGTTACGATCGGACATTCTCTTTCTGAAACCATGCTCCTTCTTTCTGTGAAGCTTCTTAGGCTGATATGTTCTCAGCATACAAAAACCCTCCTTTCGGGTATATAACCTTGCATTTTAACATTATACATTAAACACAAGCGTTATGTCAATAGAATTTTAGCATTAAAATGTTTTAGAATATATAAAATCAAATAACCCCGATATATTCAAAAACATAAACCAACACTCTAAATTTAAATAAAAAAAGTTAAAATGTCAATATATATAAATTGTTTTCTATCTTTTGACCAAAAAAATTAAAGATAGTACGTTTAAAACAAACAGATTAACATTATCATAAGAAACAAAAAAACAATATTAGCAGAAAATATAAACGTATCATACATTTTTTTCACATAATGAATGTTGAAATAAAACTTGCATTATGTTATAATTAATCTGATTTTTTATATCATCAGTCAATGTACCCTGATTTTTTTCTGAAAAACAGGTACGTTTGAGGTATTCTTTATTCCGAGATCAATATCGGAATATCAGAAATATACCGTTCAGAACATAAAAAAGCATAAAACTATTGATCGGTATATTACAAGGTACAAGGGCAAAAAGCTTTGATGAAAAATATTGGCACAAAAAATACATATCGAAAGTATGTATGCGGATTTTTTGAGCTTTCATACTGATCTCCGATTAAAAGCTTTTAAAAAATTTTCGAGGATGATCTTCGCAAGACAACGAAGAGACAGCAGTAATACTGAGGAACTGTGCAGAAATAACTTGAGCATTTATGCTTGTCTAATTCGTCCTGTGTGTCGTTGCAATACCTTGAAATACGACAGTATTCCTGCGGCATTGCGCCTAACACAGAACAAATTATTCTGCACCTAAATTGCACAACTTATTCCTACACAGTTCCTGACGTATTTCAAGGTCGATGACGATGTATTGCAGAAATCAGACCGAAAAGAATTAAAGATTTTAATCAGAGAGCAGTATCAGGCTGATAAATGCCCGTTAGAGAATTGGGGGTTATTTTACAAATGGATTCATTTACCGAAACATGGTCACTTGTGTGCGATTACTGCAAAAACAAAATAACAAAAGTGGCATTTCAAACATGGATAAGCAGAATTGAACCCAAGGAAATTGATTTTGACATTATTCAGATAACACTGCTTGTTCCAAACGAGTTTCACAGACAAACTGTAACACGCTGTTACATCTCATTGCTCGAAGAGGCTTTTATGGAATTGTTCGGTCAGCATTTCACAATCAAACTGATAGTACCGGAAGAAATTGAAAAAGCACCGAATCAGGGAAACGATCAGAACTCAGGCTCTGACGACGATGCACCTCTTACCTTTGATAACTACATAGTAGGTCCTTCAAATAAATTTGCTCACGCTGCATCTCTTGCAGTTGCGCAAAATCCCGGCGGAGCATATAATCCGCTGTTTATTTACGGTAACTCAGGTCTCGGAAAAACTCATCTTCTGCACGCTATCAAAAATGAAGTTCTTGCAAACAATGCTAATATGAAGATCGTATATGTTAAGGGAGACGATTTTACAAACGAAATAGTGGAATCGCTGAGAAGGGTAACACAGTCAGAATTCAGACAAAAATATAGAAACGCAGATGTTCTGCTTGTCGATGACGTACAGTTCATTGGAGGCAAGGAATCTACACAGGAGGAATTTTTCCATACCTTCAATGCACTTTATGAGGCTAACAAGCAGATAGTACTTACATCAGACCGTACTCCCAAAGAGATAAAAACGCTTGAAGAGCGTTTGCGTACACGATTTGAATGGGGTCTTATCGCAGATATTCAGCCGCCGGATATAGAAACAAGAATAGCTATACTTAAAAGCAAAGCAGAATCTCTTGATTTTGTTATCCCTGATGATATTTGCGAATACATAGCAACAAAGCTTAAGACAAACGTCCGTCAGCTTGAAGGAGTTGTCAAAAAGATAAAAGCAAAAAGCTTTCTGACAGGAGAAAAACCCTCCATTGCAATTGCACAGGAGGTAATATCGGACGTTCAGACAAATGATATTCCTATTCCCGTAACAGTCGAGAAAATCATTGAAGAGGTAGCACGAACATTCGGTGTAACAGCAGAAGATATTCGCTCTGTAAAAAACAGACGTGCGCCTCTCAGCAATGCACGACAAGTAGCTATTTATGTTGTTCGTCAGGTCACAGGTCTTTCTATGACAGATATAGGCACAGAGTTTGGCGGCAGACACTATTCCACTATTGTATATACAATGCAGGAAATGGAAAGAAAAATAGAAAAGGACTCAAAAACAAAAGCAATAGTAGAGGATATAATCAAAAACATTCAGGATATGCAGCAGTAATATATTGAATTTTCGGTTCATATTTTATTCATAAAGTGTTCGATTACAGATTGTAATGCGATCAGAAGTTTTCAACATTTCCTCAACATTCAACATAGAGCTGTAAACATATTCCACATACTCGTGAGCAGCGCTGTGGAACATGTCAAGAAGTCTAAGAAAACTTTATGAGAAAATTTTCCCGTAATTTCAAGGAAATTATAGTATTTCCAACATTTCCTCTCTGCCTACTACTACTACTAAATTATAATTATATTAACTACTTTCTTTTTTAGTATTTATAAAAAATCAAGCTTTCGGGGTATTGTTCGAGATTTGTTCAGCCTCAGGCTTTATATTAAAGGAGTTATAAGATGAAAGCAACTTTTTTAACAGATGAACTTGTTCAGGCGGTAACAAATGTTCAGCGTGCAGTCAGCAGCAAAAGCACAATACCTGCACTTAAAGGTATATTGATAAAAACAGGAGACAATTGTGCCGTATTATGCGGCTATGATCTCAGCTTAGGTATTCGCACTCAGATAAGTGCCGAGATAGTTGAAGAGGGCGAGATCGTATTAAGCGCAAAGCTTTTTGGTGAAATAGTAAAGAATATGCCTGAAGAACATATTACTATCGAAACAGATAACAAACTTATCACTTATATACATTCGGGTGTTGCAGATTACCAGATTATGGGAATATCGTCATATGAATATCCCGAGTTTCCTACTTTTGACGAGATTGAAAGCTTTAGTATGAAAGGCGAACTTCTCAAGAACATGATAAAGCAGACAAATTACGCAATTTCAGAGGATATAACAAGACCTGCGTACACAGGTTCTTTGTTTGACTTGAAAGGCGGTGTTCTGACTATTGTTTCAATAGACGGCTGTCGTATGGCGATAAGAAAAGAGAAGATAGAAGAGGATATTAATTTCAGTTTTATAGTACCCGGAAAAACGCTTTTGGAGGTATTGAAAATAAACTGTTCCGAAGAAAACATTATTCGTGTTGTCGTCGGAAAAAAGCATGTATTGTTCAAGATAGATGAGTACTCTATCATATCAAGACTTATAGAAGGACAATTTTTAAACTATAACAGCGCAGTTCCGTCGGGTGCTCTTACCCGATTCAGAGTGAACACAAGAATTATAAGTGCCGCAGTTGAAAGAATGGCACTTCTGACTGACGACAAGCTGCAAAGTCCTGTTCGCTTTATTGTTGCTGATGAGGGTATAAAGCTTATATGTGCAACATCAGTAGGAAAAGCCAACGACTCTATTGAAGTCGAGTTTGAAGGAAATGATGTCGAGATTGGATTTAACAATAAATATCTGTTGGACGCAATCAAAAATGCGGAAACAGATGAATTGCTCTTTGAGCTTAACGGTACAGATAAACCGTTGAAGATATTGCCTACTGAAGGCGACAGCTTTTTATGTCTGATATTACCGATGAAATTATCGTGATGCGGAGTTTAATTTATGAGAAAAGAAAATATTTATATTGATACCGAGTATATAAAGCTCGATAATCTGTTAAAGCTTGGCGGTTTCGGTACGGGTGGGCAGGCAAAGCAGCTTATACAAAACGGCGGTGTTAAGGTTAATGGCGATGTTTGTACGATGCGAGGAAAAAAAATGCGTATCGGAGATTGCGCAGAATGTAACGGAATAACACTTGAGGTGTGCGGAAAATGATAATACAAAGTCTTAACTTTGAAGATTATCGCAATCTTAGTCATCTATTGCTGCTGCCCGATGAAGGTGTAAATGTAATCTACGGGCAAAATGCGCAGGGTAAAACGAATATTCTTGAAGGTATATGGCTTCTGAGCGGAAACAAAAGCTTCAGAGGAGCTAAAGATAAGGAAACAGTAAAACTGGGAGAAAGCAAAGCTTTGATAAAAGCAGGATTTTTTTCGGAAAACAGAGATCAGGAGCTGGAGCTTTGTATCAATAACGGAAAGAGAGAGGTCATTCTTAACGGAGTAAAAAAGCCCCTTGCTTCCGATATTGTGGGCAAGCTGTGTATGGTCGTTTTCTCTCCTGAGCATTTGTCTCTTGTAAAAAGCGGTCCTGCGGAACGGCGTGCTTTTATAGATTCCGCACTGTGTCAGATAAGACCGAAATTTTATGAAACACTTAAAAATTACAGTCAGACATTATCTCAGCGAAACGCATTGCTTAAGGACATTCCCGAGCATCCCGAATTGCTCGATACATTGGATGTATGGGACTGGCAGCTTGCAGTGTACGGTGTTAATGTTATAAGAATGAGAATGAATTATGTAGAGCAGCTTTGCAAAACTGCGTCTGCTTATCATTTTGGTATATCTGAAACAAGAGAAAAGCTTGAGCTTGTATATAAATGCTCTTTTGATGTTGGTGAATATAAAGATACTGATGTACTTCACAAAGCATTTTTAGAAGCTTTAAGCAACAGCCGTTCTGAAGATATTTCAAGAGGATTTACAAATGTAGGTCCTCACAGAGATGATATGGAGATAAAGATCAATGATACTAATGCAAAGCTTTTTGGTTCTCAGGGGCAGCAGAGAAGCTGTGTCTTGTCAATAAAGATCGCAGAGGCGGAGCTTATTAAAATGGCAGTCGGACAAGAGCCTATTGTGCTGCTTGATGATGTATTATCTGAGCTTGACAGCCGCAGACAGGAATTTTTGCTGAATAAGATCAATGACAGACAGGTGTTTATTACCTGCTGTGAGCTTGAATCTGTAAAGCTTTTGAAAAACGGTAAAAGCTTTGAGTTGATCTCGGGAAGTGTCTGCTGAAAAAGTCTCTTTTATATTGTTAATTGGTCATAAAATTATTAAAAAATTAATAATTTTTTATTTTTATTATCTCAAACGATGAATTTTATGATATAATATTATAGAGTATAAGTTTAAATTGCCTTGATTGTTATGGGGTATTATGAATGTATTTACATCTGGGTTCGGACGTTGTAGTTCTTAAAAAAAGTATTATAGGTATATTCGATCTCGATACGGCAACTATTTCAAAGCATACAAAGAAATATCTTGCCCTTGCAGAAAAAGAAGGCAGAGTAATAAATGTGTCTTATGATCTGCCAAAGTCTTTTGTTGTGAGCATAGAAGAAGATCGTGCGGTTGTATATATAAGTCAATTATCATCTCAGACGCTTAATAAGCGTTTTATACAGCTCGGTACTTGAACTGTTTAAAAAGGGGAAATAATAGTTATGAAAAAAAATATGAGAAGATGTCCTTATTGCGGCAGCAGGGTATCATATATTAAATCTTTGACAGAATTGGGAAGCGGCGAACATTTGTGTCCTGAATGCAATAAGTATTCAAATATAGAGTACAGCAAAAAAATATATCTGCCTGCTGCGATTATTCTTGTATTGGCTCTTGTATTGGCGGCGATATTTTTAAAAGAACTGAAAACTCATTTAATATTAGCCTTTGTAGGTATTATTATTCCTTTCGGAGTATTTTTCTTCATGATACCGCTTTTTTATATGCTGAATATAATACCGAGTGAAGCCAAAACGCCCGTTAAAAAAGTCGAACCTGATAAGAAAAGTAAAACAAAAGAACGAAAGGTCACCGAAACAAAGAATATTAAAGAGCAAGAAAAAACTGCACCTCAAAAGGAGAATGTAAGCGTGAGCAGTATCCCGAAGGATAAAACGTATAAAAGCAAATTTCAAAAGTTTGTTCATACATACATCATTGTTGATGATGATGACGAAAATGAAAATAAACGTCAGACTACCGAAACATACAGCAAAAAAAATACGGAGATCTTACACGTAATAGAACCTGAAATAGAAAATATTGCAGCAGACGATGACGAAGAGATCGACATTGATCTTGATATTGAATTTGAAGATATTTCTTCATCAACCGGCAATAATGAATCTAAGCATCTGCCGAAAGCTGAACCCTTAGAAGAGATAAAACCGGCTGATGTAAGCATAAAAACAAAATCCGCACCCGAGCATGATACAACAGAAACAAAGTCTGAAGAAAAGACAGAAAAAACTACAGATGAAAAACCTGTATTTCATAAATTAACAAAATCAAAGGATATAGACTATCACTATTTGCCTGAGTACGGCGAGTCTATAATTGTAGATACTTCTTTTGAAGAAGAGATCGAAAACGAGGACGATAAAGAGGACGAAGAGGTACTGAATTTCTTTGAGGCTGCTCCTACTGAGCAGGAAGAGCTGGAATTTGGTAAAAAAAAATATGACGAACAAAATGATGATACCGAATATGAAGAAACGGAAGCTTTAAAAGAAGAACAGGAAACCGAATACGAGCCGCAGGATGATACAGACGAGTCTGAAACAGATGTTGACGACAGAAAATCAGATTACAATTTCGAGTATTTGCCCGATACAGGCGATAATATCATTCTCAGGTTTGAAGTAGAAAAAGAAATTGATAAGCCGCAGACTAAAGAGTTTGCCGAAGAAGAGATAGAGGATCTTTTTTCCGAGATTGAAAACGACTCATACAAAAAAGCGCTTGAAAAGAGCTTTGCAAAGAAAAAAGAAAATGAAACGGATGAAAATGTTTTTTCTTATGAGGACGAGGCAGAAAGTATTTTTTCTTTGAATAACTCTGAGGACAGTGAAACCATTATTGAAAATACACAAGTTGATGAAGATATTGATCTCAGCAATGTAATTACTTACGGCGAAGAATTTGACAGTATCTTTGGTATTGATGATATTGCTATTTTCAGCAATGATTATCTTGCAAGCAAAGAAAGCTTATTTACAAATATCAGACCATACAATGAAAATGAAGAAGAATCCGAAAATGAAGAAATAAACGAACCTTTGTTTGAAGAAGAGAACGAAGAGGTAAGCGAACCTTTGTTTGAAGAAGAAGAGAACGAAGAGATAAACGAGCCTTTGTTCGAGGAAGAAGAGAACGAAGAGATAAGCGAGCCTTTGTTTGAAGAAGAAGAGAACGAAGAGATAAGCGAGCCTTTGTTTGAAGAAGAAGAGAACGAAGAGATAAGCGAACCTTTGTTTGAAGAAGAAGAGAACGAAGAGATAAGCGAGCCTTTGTTTGAAGAAGAAGAGAACGAAGAGATAAGCGAACCTTTGTTTGAAGAAG
>JAFOMO010000226.1 GCA_017418905.1 Clostridia bacterium
CCGGAGGCACGCTCCAGCCCTTTTAGGGGTGAATTTCAAAAACAGTCCTGCGGACTGTTTTTGGAAGAGGGGCATTTTGGCAGAAAATGCCCCTTACTTCCGTTCAAAACAAAACTTTCCCCGCCGCTCCAAGGCGGCGCAGTAAGGCTTGACATAGAAGAACACTACTTTTTGCACAGTCTGAATGTTAAAAGTGGAAAGTTGGAAGTGGAAAGTTAAAAGTGGAAAGTTGAAAGTGGAAAGTTAAAAGTGGAAAGTTGAGAGTGGAAAGTTGAAAGTGGAAATTTAGCTCAAAGCTTATAAAGAAAAGGGAGAAAATCGAATGGAGAATGTATTAGCCCGTATCAGACAGAGATCTACTTTCTTGTTGTGTCTGATACTGATACTGGGTTTTGGTTCGATAGTTTGCAGGCTGTTTTATTTACAGCTTATACAGGGTGAAGAACTGAGTGACAGGGCAGTAGATCAGCAGCTCAGCGATACCTCTGTTTCTGCAAAAAGAGGATCTATATACGACAGAAACGGAAATACTCTCGCAAGCAGCGCAAGCGTCTGGAAGGTCATATTAGCCCCTGCATACTTTGAAAACGATAAGCAGCGGCGATATGTTTCAAAGGAGCTTGCAGAAATATTGGGCTTGCGTGAAGATGATGTATATGAGCTTGCAAGCAATTCAAACTCATATTATCAGACAGTCAAGCGAAGAATAGAGAGTGACGAAAGAGATAAAATACTTGCTTTTGTCGATAAGCTCAGCGATCAATACGAGCGTCTCACAAATGTTATCGTGCTTGAAGAGGATTTCAAGCGGTACTATCCGTACAACGACTTTGCCGCCGCTGTAATAGGTTTTACGGGTTCGGACGGTCAGGGACTTTCCGGATTGGAGTATGAGTACGATTCATACCTCACGGGTACACCGGGCAGAATAATTACAGAGAATAACGGCTGGGGTACTACAATGCCATTTGAGTACCGTCAGAAAGAGGACGCACACGACGGTAATTCTCTTGTATTGACGATTGACGAAACAGTACAGCATTTTTTGGAGAAATACTTAAAGCAGGGTATTATAGATTATAAGGTAGTAGAGGGCGCAGTGGCTGTCTGCGTAAATGTAAAAACAGGCGAGGTTCTCGGAATGGCAGTCGAGAACAGCTTTGACTTGAATGACCCATACGAGATCGCAGATGAGTCAGCCGCCAAAGAGGTAGAAAAGCTCACAGGCAAAGAAAAAGAGGAGAGAACTAACGAGCTTTTGTCTAAACAGTGGAGAAATAAGGCTATAAGTGATACTTATTATCCCGGTTCGGTATTCAAGGTAATAACTGCGTCTGCCGTTCTTGAAGAGAATGCAGGCAGTTTATCGAGTACTTATAACTGTACCGGTTCATATATTCCGTATGAGGGCGAGCAGCCTATCGGCTGTCATAATACCGCAGGTCACGGAACACAGACATTTGCAGAGGCTTTGTGCAACTCGTGCAACCCTGCTTTTATGCAAATGGGTCAATCCCTCGGTATGCAGAAATACTGGGAATACTTTCAGTCATTCGGCTTTAACTCGCAAACGGGCATTGACTTGCCCGGTGAAGGTACGGGGCTTTTCTTTGCCGAGCCGTGGGGACCCGTCGATCTTGCGATAGGTTCATTCGGTCAGGGCGTTTCTGTAACGCCTATCGAAATGGTAACGGCAGTATCGGCAGTTGCCAACGGCGGTGATCTTGTAAAGCCGTACCTGGTAAAGCAGATACTTGACGATAAGGGCAATGTGGTAAAAACGTATGAGCCGACAGTAAAACGACAGGTCATTTCAAAGGATACCGCCGATAAAATGGCTCAGATTATGGAGAAGAACGCAACCGAGGGCACAGCGAAAAACGGATATGTTGCAGGATACAGAATTGCAGGAAAAACAGGTACGTCCGAGAAGATAGGCAACAGCCGAAAAAACGCAAAGGACTATATAGCGTCTTACTGCGGCTTTGCGCCTGCGGACGATCCGCAGATCGCACTTCTTGTATACTTTGATACTCCCACAGGCGAGGCGTATTACGGCTCACAGGTTGCAGCACCCGTATTTGCAGGAATAATGGGCGAGATATGCCCTTATCTCGGTATAGAAACTCAGTACACAGAAGAAGAGCTTGAATACGTTGACACTGTTGCAGGAAACTATTTGTCTATGACGCTTGAAGAGGCAGGACAAAAGGCAATGCAGGACGGCTTTGAACCGTTTGTATGCGGCGAGGGAAGTACCGTTGTTGCACAAGTGCCGCAGGCAGGCTCAAAGATACCGAGAGGCGGCAGAGTGGTACTCTTTACTACTCAGAACAGCACAAGCGAAACAACGACAGTACCCGATATGGTAGGTATGAGTGTTGAGCAGGTAAACGAAACCGCCGCAGAGTTTAGTATAAACGTAAGCTTTTCAGGCTCGGTGGAGCAGGAAGGTATTCTTTCCTATGCACAGAGCATAGACCCGAATCAGAGAGTATCTCCCGGAACGGTAGTCACGGTTTACTTCGGAAACAACGATATAGACGACACAGTTATGTAAGGAATCGTCAAGAAATAACTTGCACTTTCAGGCTCGTCTAATTTGCCCTGTGTGTCGTTACAATACCTTGAAATACGTCAGTATTCCTGCGGTATTGTGCCTAACACAGAACAAATTATTCTTCGCCTGAATTGCACAACTTATTTCTTGACAATTCCTAAGCTTAAAGTGGAAAGTTGAAAGTTGAAAGTGAAAAGTGGAAATGCGCGGCATACCACAATAAATGAAAAACTTTACTGCAAGCGGTCATAATTCTTGAAAACCAATACTAAGTTTTTTAGAGAAATACACTTTCTGATTAAAAATAATTCCACTTTCAACTTTCCAAATTCCAAATTTAATTAAATTCCACTTTCCAATTTCCACATTATAATAAAGTTCGTTTAAGAAAAAGGATCAGAAAAAGAGGGGTAATTATGGCAGCAGGAATATGGTCATTCGAGGCAGCACTTATTTCTTTTATAGTATCATCACTGATAGGCAGCAAGCTTATACCTTTTCTGGTAAAGGTCAAGTGCGGTCAGACGATAAAAGAGATAGGTCCCAATTGGCATAAGAGCAAGCAGAACACACCCACAATGGGCGGTATAATGTTTATTTTAGGATCGCTCATTGCAATTGCCGTGACGCTTGTTTGTTACAAATTTGCGTCTGATGAAGTCATAGTGATAAGCAAGCAGAAGTTAGCACAGGTAATCTGCGGTTTTGTAATGGCTTTTCTCTACGGCTTGATAGGTTTTGCAGACGATTTTGTATCGATAAAGAAAAAGCGCAACTTAGGCTTGACAGCAAAACAAAAGCTTGTTTTGCAGTTTGCCGTTGCTGTTTTGTATTTAGTCGTACTCGGATTTTTCGGTGACGATTCATCAACGCTCATACCGTTTTACGGAAAGCTTGATCTCGGCATTTTGTACTATATACTGTCAGCCGTTGTTATTGTCGGTATGGTCAACGCCGTTAATCTCACCGACGGAATAGACGGTCTGTGCGGCTCTGTTACAATGTTTGCGTCGTCTTTCTTTATGGTAATGGCAGGCGTTGCAGGTATGCAGGGTATGAATATTTTCTGTGCGGCTGTCGCAGGCGGCTGTCTCGGTTTTCTTATCTGGAACTTTAACCCTGCAAAGGTGTTTATGGGCGACACAGGCTCGCTGTTTTTAGGCGGCGCAGTATGCGCAATGGCTTTTGCTCTCGATCTTCCTATACTTCTTTTGCCTGTCGGTATTATCTACCTCATTGAAATGCTCTCGGTTATCATTCAGGTGACATACTTTAAGGCAACAGGCGGCAAGCGTTTCTTCAAAATGA
The DNA here is from genome assembly GCA_017418905.1 of Clostridia bacterium. GTDB lineage: Bacteria > Bacillota > Clostridia > Oscillospirales > Acutalibacteraceae > RUG592. The sequence continues at coordinate 3,869 of JAFOMO010000226.1, forward strand.
CACCCATTCATCACCATTTCGAGATGTGCCACTGGAGTGAGGTCAAAATCGTTCTCGTGTTCAGTACAGTTACCTTTGTTATGGGTATTGTTTCTCTGCTTTTGTTCTTGTTTGGTGTTGTACAGTAACAAAGTATCCGTGAAAGGAGAAAAAGCTTTTGGTTACCAATTACGATCTGGATAATTTTGCAGATACGAATAAAAAAGCGGACGCAAAGGGTGAGAAAAAGCCTTTGATGAGCGTACCGCTTTCGAGGAAAAACCGAACAAAGAAACAGTTTCGGTTCTGGTCAATAGGCGAGGGGCTTGATTTTGTATTCCTGCTGGCTATTGCAGGTATTTTGATAATCGGACTTATAATGATGTTCTCGGCGAGTTACCCTTATGCATATCACCGTTACGGCAACAGCTACTATTTCATTACACGACAGATACTCTTTGCCGGAATAGGTCTGGCTGCAATGTTCGGCGTTTCATATTTTGATTATCATCATCTCCATTTCTGGGCGCCTATCGCTCTCGGTACTGCGTGGCTTTTAATGCTTATAGTGCTGTTTTTACCGCAGGGCGGCGATCCGGACGCACCTAAACGCTGGCTTAAAATAGGCGGCTTTGGTATTCAGGCGTCTGAGGTGTGCAAGTTTGCGCTTATACTTTTCTTTGCGAACTGGGGCTCGATATACTACAAAAAAATGCATACCATAAAATACGGTGTAATGCCTGCTTTGGGTGTACTGCTGGTAACGGGTATACTGTTATACGCAGAACCGCATTATTCGGGTATCGTAATTTGTCTTTTGATAGTTGCGGTAATGCTGTTTTTATCGGGACTTCCGATAAAATACTTTATTGCGGCAGGTGTTCTTGTTTCTGTTATTGTATCTCTTATGGCTGTTACCGGAAAGCTTACATACGCTATGAGCCGTCTTGACGGCTGGGGGCAGGCTCTGGAGTATACAACCAACGAGATGTGGCAGACCACATGGCAGACGAGAAACTCATTGTATGCGATAGGCTCGGGCGGCTTGTGGGGGCTCGGCTTCGGACAGTCAAGACAGAAATATCTATATCTCCCCGAACCGCAGAACGACTTTGTATTTGCTATCGTATGCGAAGAGCTGGGTCTTATCGGCGCACTGATAATTCTTGCCCTGTTCGCTTTTCTTGTGTATAGAGGTATACATATCTGCAAGGGTGCCAAAGATATGTTCGGCAGACTTTTAGGTGTCGGACTTATGGCTCAGATCGGCTTGCAGGTAGTGCTTAACATTCTCGTTATTACAGACTGGCTGCCGAATACCGGTATCAGTTTGCCGTTTTTCAGCTATGGCGGCTCGTCGCTTATTATGCTTCTCGCCCAAATGGGCATTGTGCTGAATATTTCTCGCACAGCAAATATTCAGAAAGAATAATTTTTTAAAAAAAGTGGAATTTGGAAAGTGGAAAGTGGAATTGTTGCTTGCAAAACTTTATGAATAACATTAACCTTTAGTATAACAAAATAAGAATTACATTTGCGAGATATGAAGTATAGGTTATATTATGTATAACTGCGAATTTCCACTTTCAACTTTCCACTTTCAACTTTAAAAATAAGAAGGGGTGTATTTAAGATGAAAGTAATTTTTGCGGGCGGCGGAACAGCCGGACATATTAATCCTGCTTTGGCAATTGCAGGATATTTGAAAGAAAAACAACCCGATACGGAAATACTATATATAGGCAATAAGGGCGGAATGGAAGAAAGGCTCGTGCCTAATGCAGGCTTTGAGTTCGCAAGCATTCATGTAAGCGGCTTTAAGCGCAGTTTTTCGCCAAAGGCATTGAAGGATAATATACAGACAGTATGCAGAGCAATTTCGGCAACCTCTGCAAGCAAGAAGATAATTAAAGAATTTAATCCCGATATTTGCATAGGAACGGGCGGTTATGTAAGCGGACCCGTACTGAAAGGGGCACATGAACTGGGTATACCGATACTTATACATGAACAGAACGCTTTTCCGGGTGTTGCGAACAAAATGCTCTCTACAAAAGCAGAGGCTGTTATGCTCGCTATCGAGGACGCACGCAAGCACATGAAAGAGGGCTGTAATTTTATTGTTACGGGCAACCCGGTAAGACGTGAAATTCTACTTGCGGATAAGGCACATTCACGCAAAGAACTCGGTCTTGACGAAAGACCCGTTGTTCTGTCATTCGGCGGCAGCTTAGGCGCACAGAGGGTAAACGAGGCGTGCGCATATATCATAGCCCGAAGCGGAAAGGACGGCAAATATCAGCACATTCACGCTTACGGTCAATACGGACACTGGTTTCCCGATCTTGTCAAGAAAATGGGTACGGATATTTCGCAGTGTTCAAATCTCGATATAAGAGAATACATAGACAATATGCCCGTATGCCTTGCAGCCGCTGATGTTGTCGTATGTCGTGCAGGTGCTATTACTATCAGCGAGATACAGGCGCAGGGCAAGCCTGCCGTGTTTATACCTTCTCCGAATGTTGCGGAAAATCATCAGTATCATAACGCTATGGCTCTCGTCAACAAGAACGCAGGCGAGCTAATCGAAGAAAGCGAGTTGACAGGCGAGCTTCTTGCCGAAAAGGTAGACAAAATAGTAAGCGACAAACAGAAGCTTGCCGAATACTCCGAAAACGCAAGAAAAATGGCAATTATCGATGCAAACGAGAGAATCTATAAAGTAATCACCGAGACATACAATAAAGCTTCTAAAAAAGTGGAAAGTGGAATTAATTGAAAGTGGAAAGTTGAAAGTGAAAATTGGAAATGTGCGGTCATACATAATGTGACCAATAGTTTTATTGCACGCAGTCAAAATTCTTGCTTTGTTGTACTAATTGTTAATGCTATTCAAAAAGTTTTGTTTACAACAATTGCGCATTGAATAGCGGTGTCATAAAAACATCGGATCGCATAAAATAATATATGAATTGCAGGTCAAGGAGAGGGTGTTTTTATTGTCATGTCTTGTAATAGAGGGTCAAAAAAGACTGCACGGAGAAACAGGGGTGCAAGGCTCAAAAAACAGTACGCTTCCGATATTGGCGGCATTACTGCTTTGCGAGGGAGAAAGCCTTATACATAATTGCCCCGATCTCTCGGACGTTGCAGGCTCGATAAACATACTCAGGTATCTGGGCTGTGAAGTGGAATACGGCAGTAATACTCTTGTGTGTCGGGCTAAGGATCTCGACAAAAACCACATTCCCGACAGCCTGATGAGGGAAATGCGCTCGTCAATAATATTTTTAGGCGCACTGCTTGCAAGAACAGGCAGTGCGAGTATGTGTTTTCCGGGCGGCTGTGATATAGGGTTAAGACCTATTGATCTTCACCTGAAAGCATTGTCTGAGCTTGGCGCAGAAATTAGCGACGATCACGGCGTATTCCGCTGTACCGTTCCGAATGGGCTTCACGGGGCGAATATATCTCTGTCGTTTCCGAGTGTGGGCGCAACCGAGAATATTATGATATGCGCAAGCGTTGCAGAGGGTACAACGGTTATTACAAATGCCGCCCGTGAACCCGAAATATGCGATCTTGCCGATTTTCTCAACGGGTGCGGAGCAAATATTTCAGGTGCAGGCGAGGGTACAATAATCATTGAGGGTGTAAACCGTTTATCGGGTACTCGTCACAGCGTTATACCCGACAGGATAGTTGCTTCAACTCTGCTTGCATGCTGTGCGTCAACAAGCGGGAAAATCAAGCTCAATCACGTTATACCGTCACATCTTGGGGCGGTACTCTCGATTTTTCGTGAGTGCGGCTGTGATGTTGACATCAGGGGAAGCAGCATTATTATGGACGCACCCGTAAGGCTTACCGCACCAAAGATAGTGCGAACAATGCCTTATCCGGGCTTTCCGACAGACGCACAAGCACCGATAATGGCAATGACAGCAAAAAGCAAGGGTACTACACTTTTTGTGGAGAATATTTTTGAAAACAGATATTTGCACGTAAACTCACTTTTGAGAATGGGCGCAAATATCAAGGTAGAGGGCAAAGTCGCAGTATTGCAGGGTGTAGAGTGTCTGCACGGTGCGCAGGTCGAGGCAAAAGACCTCAGAGGGGCGGCGGCTCTGATAGCGGCGGCACTCGGCGCAGAGGGCAGAACAACTCTTTCGGGTCTTAAATACCTCGACAGAGGATATGAAGATGTTGAGAAAACTCTGAGGGCACTCGGCGCAGATGTAAGACGAAGTTAATAGCATTTTACAGTTATCACTAAAGTGGAAAGTGGAATTGTTATAAAAAGTGGAAAGTTGAAAGTGGAAAGTGGAATTGTTGCTTGTAAAACTTTTTGAATAGCATTAACTTTTAGTATAACAAAGAATAGATTTAGACCGCATGCAATAAACTATTGGTCACATTATGTATAAGTGCGAATTTCAACTTTCCACTCTCCATTCTTCACTTTTTAAGGAGCTTTCCATTTTGCAAATTGCTAATAGCGGCGGCACTCGGCGCAGATGTAAGACGAAGTTCATAGCATTTTACAGTTATCACTAAAGTGGAAAGTTGAAAGTGGAAAGTGGAATTGTTGCTTGCAAAACTTTTTGAATAGCATTAACCATAAGTATAACATAGTCGGAAGTATATTTGCGTGCAATACAGTATTGGTTATATTATGTATGACCGCACATTTCCAATTTCCACTTTCCAATTTCCACTTTCCAATTTCCAATTTCCAATTTCCACTTTCCACTCTCCACTCTTCACTTTTTAAGGAGCTTTCCATTTTGCAAATTGCTAATTGTATTCACCTCTCTGAAAAAGGCGGACTATAAATATGAAAAGAAATAAGAGTAAACGACCCACTAAAACGGAAGAAAAGCCGCAGAGGGCAGAAATAGACGAGAGCGAGTTTTCCGATGAGGACAGATTTGCGCTCTTTATGGATGATGATGATATTGACGTACTCAAAGACGATTACTTCAAGTCTAATTACGGCTATTCCGAAGAAGAGAGCCGGAGTACGTCAAAGCATAATACAAAAAAACAAGATAAGTCCGGGGGCGAGTCAAAAGAAGATGTATACAAAGCACCGTCACGTCCGAGAGTTCATCTTACAAGAGAACAGCTTAAATTCAGACGTACAGTCAGATATGCCGCAGTTTTTCTTGTAACTGTCGGGGTCGCAGTGTTCTTTTCGTTTCAGCTGTTATTCCGCACAAGCGAAATAAAGGTCGAAAATGCTCAGGGCTTGCCTTATACCGAACAACAGATCATCGAGGCAAGCGGACTAAAGCTTAAAGAAAATATCTTCACTTCAAAGAAAAAGCTTGCCGTGAAAAGGATAACCGAAAAATTCCCCTACATAGAAAATGCAGAGGTAAGCTATAAGATACCGGCAACTCAGATAATTACCGTAGAGCCTGCCGTTGCGTCGTACTCTGTCGCTGTAACCGAGGGTTATGCAAAAATAAGCGCAAATGCCCGTGTGCTTGAAATTACTCCCGAACAGGATATGAACATTCCTCTGCTCAGGGGGCTTAAAATGACCAATGCAAGCGTGGGCGAGTATATTAAGTTTGAAAAAGCGGCTACCAAACAGATATTAGGCGAGGTCATAGCAAGTATTCACGAAAACAATGTTCCGAATATTTTCGGTATCGATATTTCAAATGCCGCAGGTATAAAGCTCAATTACGACAACAGAATTACCATTCTTCTCGGCTTGCCCGAAGATGTCGGCTATAAGCTTAAAACGGCTATGACTATCATCAATACTCAGCTTACCGCACAAGATAGGGGCGATCTTGATGTATCACTTGCAAACGGCAGCCGAAAGGCGAGTTATTTTACTCCCATTACGACAAATACAGTGTCAACGGCTGCAAGCTCGCAGACCTCTCAGGCAAGCTCAAAGACCGATGATGATTACGATACTCCGACTACTCTAAGACCCGTTATATCGCAAGCCGAAACCTCGGAAAATAATACTAATGATAATTACGAGGACTATTACGACGATTATTATTATGAGGACGATTACAACAACGATTATTACCCGTATGAAGAGCCTGATTTGAATAATAATTATAATTACGAGGAAAACTAATACTGTTTGTAGTTACCTGAATAAAGTACATATTACGACAAAAGCGAAAAAGGTTAAAAGTTTGTTACAATGTTGTAATTAGTGTATAAAAATGCTGTAATTTTTTGAACGAAATGTCGAAATTTCTTTAATTATTAAAAAAATATTGAAATTTATTCTAAAATGTGATAAATTATTATAGTAACATAGTCTATACACTGAATAAATTTATTTATCGGTAATTTCGAGCAGGGACTGCAAAGCCGTATGCCCCTGTGAATTTTGGATTTAAGAATATATCTTGCGGTATAACCTTAGATGTACAAAAGAATTTCGTTAGGAGGAATATAAAATGGCTTTTCAGTTGGAAGAAGAGTATAACGGCAACTTGCCGGTTATTAAAGTAATAGGTGTCGGCGGCGGCGGCGGAAACGCAGTTAACAGAATGATAAACAGCGGCGTTCAGTCGGTAGAGTTTATAGCGATAAATACAGATGATCACGTATTGCAGTCGTCAAAAGCAGACCAGAAGATACACATAGGCGCAAAACTTACACACGGCAAGGGCGCAGGCTCAATGCCTGCTGTCGGAGAGAAAGCAGCACTTGAAAATACAGACGAGATAACAGAGGCTCTTAAAGATACAGATATGGTATTCATCACCGCAGGTATGGGCGGCGGCACAGGCACGGGAGCAGCCCCCGTTGTTGCGAGCATAGCAAGAGATATGGGTATTCTCACAGTTGCAATTGTAACAAAGCCCTTTGGTTTTGAGGGCAAGCACCGTATGCAGCAGGCTGAGGCAGGCATAGAAGAGCTGAGAAAGTATGTTGACTCTCTCGTTATCGTACCCAACGACAGATTGAAGTGCGTAAGCGAAGAGAGAATTACATTTAAGAACGCATTTGAGATCGCAGACGACGTACTCAGACAGGGTGTTCAGAGTATCTCAGACCTTATTCTTATTCCGGGACTTGTTAACCTTGACTTTGCAGACGTAACGGCAGTTATGGAGAATGCAGGTCTTGCGCATATGGGCGTCGGCACAGCAACAGGCAAAGACAAGGCAGTAGAAGCCGCAAAACGTGCTATCAGCTCACCGCTGCTTGAAACTACAATTGACGGCGCAAAGGGTCTTGTAGTAAATATTACAGCTCCGTCCGATATAGGTCTTGACGAGATCGAAATGGCTTCAAGCATGATAACAGAGCAGGCAGACGAAGACGCAAACATCATCTGGGGTGCAGTGCTTGACGATAGTCTTGAAGATGAGATCAGAGTTACCGTTATCGCAACGGGCTTCGGTGATGAGGGCGGCGCAGTTAAAAAGCCCGTATCACGCACAGTTGCGGCAGTATCAAAGCCGAAAGCCGCTTTTTCAGCAAAAGAAGCTCCCGTGAGCAATCGTCCCGGACGCACAACGGTTGATGTATCCAAGTCCGACAGCCATGTATCATCAACTGCAAAAAAGGTTGAAAAGCCTGATGATGAAGATACATTCTTTGAGATTATGAAGATCTTTGGGGACAACTGATAAATCAATGCGCATTTCGCAATTCACAATTGTGCGCTTAAACATAATGTAACCTATACTTCATAGCACGCAATTTTAATTCTTACTATGTTATACTATGGGTTAATGCTCAACTATAAACACTAAAAAAAGAAACGGTTCAAAAGATATTCTAATCAAATGAACCGTTTTTTATGTTAGAGTACAATATTGAATTGACCTTTAGTATAGCATAGCAAGAATTATTTTTGCGTGATATGAAGTATCGTTTTCATTGTATATGACCGCAAATTACTAACTGCTGATTGTTCCAACATTCCCTAAGAACAATAATTTAAATTGGATTATTGATAAAAACATAGGAATTATGCGGTTTTCTTCAATAGTCCAAACAATAATTTAAATTGGATTATTGATAAAAACATAGGATTTATGCGGTTTTCCTCAATAGTCCAAACAATAATTTAAATTGGATTATTGATAAAAACATAGGATTTATGCGGTTTTCCTCAATAGTCCAAACAATAATTTAAATTGGATTATTGATAAAAACATAGG
>JAFOMO010000227.1 GCA_017418905.1 Clostridia bacterium
ATCAATAACTTTTAATTTCTGCTTGTCTGATTTGCCCTGCACAGCGTTAAATTTTCTTGAAATACGTCAGTATTCCTGCGAAAATTTGCCTCGTGCAGAACAAATTATCCTAAGCATAAATTTAAAAGTTATTTCTTCACATTTCCTTATGTAAAAGATGTTTTTATTATTATAACGTCCATGACTTTGAATGCCATGGACGTTTGGTGCTTTTTAGGGATACAACACAGCAGTAACCGGAACTCTCCTTATTCGCAGCTGATCATTGTAAAAATATATTACTTATAACGTTTAGTTTTATAATCTTCCAGTGCGGCTTGAATTGCTTCTTCGGCAAGTACCGAACAATGTATCTTATGCTGAGGCAACCCGTCAAGAGCCTCTGCAACTGCTTTGTTTGTCAGTTTCATTGCATCCTCGACAGGTTGACCCTTTATGAGCTCGGTCGCCATAGAGCTTGAGGCGATCGCACTCGCACAGCCAAAAGTTTCAAACTTTACATCAGTAATTATATTTCCATCAATTTTCAAATACATTTTCATAATATCGCCGCATTTTGCGTTTCCGACTTCCCCTATACCATCAGCATTTTCAATAACGCCTACATTTCGAGGATGCAGAAAATGATCCATTACCTTTTCGCTATAAAGTGCCATTGTTAATACCTCTCTTATAAAATAAATTCTCTTTTTCCTTCTGTCAGATCTCGCCAGACAGGAGAAAAGCTTCTCAGATAAGCAACAATTTCTTTAACTGACTCTATTATATAGTTTGCCTCTTCCACAGTAATGTTCTCGCCAATACTTAACCTCAGCGAACCATGCGCAACATCATGTATTCTCCCGATAGCAAGCAATACGTGGCTCGGATCGAGTGCACCCGATGTGCAGGCACTGCCGGAAGATGCAGATATTCCCCTTTGGTCTAAAAGTATAAGAATAGATTCTCCCTCTATTCCTTCAAAGCTAAAATTCACATTTCCTGCAAGTCTGTGCTTTGCGTCACCATTAAGTGCGCTGTGAGGTATTTCCGATAATCCTCTTATTAAATGATCTCGTATTTGCGACATATGTGCATTGTTCTCTTCCATGTTGGCTGCTGACTCTATCAATGCAGTCTTCATCGCCATTATACCCGGCAGGTTCTCCGTTCCGGCTCTCTTGCCTCTTTCCTGTGCACCACCCTCAATTAAATTTTGAAGAACGATACCTTTTCTTACATACAAAAAGCCAACGCCCTTTGGACCGTGAAATTTATGTGCAGATGCAGAAAGCATATCAATGTTTTGTTTTTTTACGTCTATATGCAGATGTCCGACTGCCTGAACAGCGTCCGTATGAAAAGCCACATTATGTCTGCGGCAAACCTCCCCTATTTCTGTTACAGGCTGAATAGTTCCGATCTCGTTGTTTGCCGTCATTATTGTAACAAGACAGGTGTCTTCACGAATTGCCGCCTCCAATTCTTTCACGTCAATGATACCATTTTCATGTACCGGCAAAAGTGTAACTTCAAAACCGTTTTTCTCCAGTTTATTCAAGGTATGCAGAATTGCATGATGCTCAAATGCACTTGAAATTATATGAGTTTTTCCTTTCTTCCTTCCGTTTAAAGCTGCCGTAAGCAGAGCTTGGTTATCGGCTTCGCTTCCTCCGGAGGTGAAATAGATCTCTTTCGGATCGGCATTGATTATCTTTGCTATTTCTTCCCGAGCCTCTTCCAATTTTTCTTTTGCTTTTTGTCCTATTGTATATAAGCTGGACGGATTACCGTACCAATTTACCATACAATCGTTCATTGCCGCTATTGCCGCTTCGCTCATTTTTGTTGTTGCGGCATTATCTGCGTATATTTGCATATTATCAACTCCCGTACTATCTTCCTACTATGTTAGTTGGTAATTGTAATAATACACTAATTTTTTAGTGTTGTCAATAGTAATTTTCAAAAAACACTTGATTTCCTATAAACCTTTAGGCATAATAGGTTTATAGAGGTGGAAAAAAGTAAATATCAACAAGAGGACGTTATGCACTTCGTATTTTAATTGATATGGCAGAGCACAACGATAACGAGAATGAAAATATTTATCCTACCTCGGCAAGAAGACTCCGACCTCTATAGGTCGGGGATGAATTGCCGTCAGCCCGAAAGGGCTGAGAATCGCTTGACATCTCAAAAATATAATGATACAATCTAATTGTAAATATCTGTTGTAACAAGA
>JAFOMO010000228.1 GCA_017418905.1 Clostridia bacterium
TGTTTTGAATGATCTGTATTCTGTTTATATGTCCGCTCTTTCTTCTTCGTGTTCTATTTTTTTTGATTCAAGCTTCCTGATATATGAAATAAGGCGTTTGGTGCTTTTGTATCGTGTACAGTACGAGAAAATATACATTTCCCAAAGCCAGTCCTTCGGGGTATACGGTAGTTTTCTTTGCAGGTCTTTGACGAGATCGGAGGAAAAGCTATATTCCCCGTCGGAGCTTTGGCATTTTTCGTATACAAGTCGGTAAAGCTGCTCTCTGCTGTAGGTGCGAGCTTTTCCTATCGGCTCTGTTTCCGAAACGAGGTCGAGATATTCCGAAAGTGTTTTGTAGTATTCCCTATGGTTTTCACTTCCGAGCTTCTCGAGGTACGATCTGTTCTTTAAAATAAGAAAAATACGGTTGGAAATATCGGAAGTAACACCGGAAAGCGTTTGACGAACAGAGTGTATCTGATCCTTAAATGGGCATTTGAGAAGAACTCTGCTGTGGTGATCTATAAATTCCCGAATAGGGTCGGAGTCGGGAATTATCGGGAGCGTGTATCCGAGACTGTAATTATCCTTTATATTCACCCAATCAAACGAACGCAGGCTATACCCGACATTAAGCTTCATCAGATACATTGCGCTGCCGAAATGGTCTGGAATAAGATAACCGTTATTATCAAAGCATTTGTCGAGCATTACATTCAGCACCGCTTTTTGCTGATCGGTCGTAAGTTTATGGAACTTTGAGTCGGTCAGGTTATGATCATGAAGACCTGAAAGATTTTTCTCAATTCTTGACGACATATCATATTCCGAAAGAATAAAGATAGAATATTGTTTTTCAAGATCTGTTACTTCCTCACGACCTTTTATGCTTTCCGAAATATCCTTCAGCCGTTTGAGCTCCTCTTTGTTTTCTTTGACTCGCTTTATTGTTCTTTCTTTCTCTTCGTCGCTTAACTCGAAATAATCTTCAAAATATACCTCGTTCTCGTCCTCCTCGCAGTAATATGTACCGATCTTGAGAGCAAGCTCGTCATCGTATATATCGCTTTCAAGGAGTTCGATGCGCCTGTTGATATCGTTGAGCTGCGAAAGAGCCGTTATCATTTCCTCGTGCTTTTCGGAGGGGGTATTGTCATAAATGAAGATATCCAAGGCTTGATTTAAAGGCAGCGGCTCGGGCGTGCCGTCGGAATTTATTACTTTCGGTGCTTCCTTTAAGCTGTCATACCATTTTTGCAGGCGAAGCTTCGCTTCTTTACTCAGCGCGATCTTGTCATGAAGGTTCAGCTCCTTGTACAGCCTTTTGAAAACGGTGCCAAATTCATTGGCGGGCAGCTTGTGATAATTCAATGTGATATTAAAGTTGTATTTTTCCCGATTGTAAAACCGAGTCAAGCAATAAGTCATTTCTCTGTATTTATCATAGTTATCTTTTATGTCTGTCGTATCGTAATCGGGCATAAAAAGAATTTTATCAAGATTATATCGTGAGAGCCCTGTGCGGTCTGCTATATATTCTGTTGGGATGCCGCTATAGTTAATTAAATGCCGTAAAACTGATAGTTCTTCGTAGAGGTTCTTCGCTTCATACTCTTTCACTGTTTTTTTGCCGCTTTTATTCATGTTCAGCTCCATTCTCTCTCAATTCTCTCTTGTACTTATAAAATGTATTATTCGCCAGCCCAATCAGCTTCATGCAGTCCTTATCGGAGAGCGTTCCCTCAAAGTCTCTGCTGTATTTGATAATAAGCGGCTTGATGGCTTTGCTTTTTTTCGTTTCGTGAGTTGTGCCTTTGACGGTTCCGATCTGCTTACCGTTCAGACGGGCGGTTTCGATTCCTTCGCGAGTTCGCTGCCGAAGGTCGTCGACTTCCTTTTCGGACTGATCGAATGCCTTGTAAATGTCCTGCTCCACCTTATTCATCATAAATTTGTTTACGGCATTCATGATGGCGTTGACAAACTCATCGGCGGAATCGTCACCCGATGAGAACGACTGAGTCACGATACCGTTGAGAGCTTCTTTATACGCCTGCGTGTCGATATGATGCTCCTTCAGAAAGACAAGACAAATTTGTTTCTCGAACAGCTCTTTGTACAGCCCGAAACCCTCCGAGGCGTTTCTGCTCATTCTGCTTACGCTGTCGAATACAACGGTATCGTGTTTCTTCAGCCGTTTGCAAAGCTTGTTCCATTCGGGACGGTTCAGGGAAGTGCCTGTATACGATTCCTCTATTATCACGGCATTGGGGTATTCGTTTTTAATGTTTCGTATCTGTCTTTCGATAGACTGCTTGCGTGTGCTTATTCGGCAGTAGCCGTAAACCATGTGAAATTCTCCTTTCAGAATTTAGTAGGTGTATCAAGATATACTTAGCGGTGTTTTTGAAATAATAATCATATTAATAATAACGAACATTATAAATTATATAATTATTATAACCTGAATGCGGGAGAATTGTCAAGATGTTTGATAGAGTTTTAGTGGAGGTTATTTTTAATAGAACGAGTTTACTTTTGCTAATGGTAATGATAGAATAAAGTTACAGTTATACTCAAACAGGTGGTGAGTCTATGACCAAAGAAGAGGCACTTGACATTATCTCACAAGGTGAAAATGTAACAATAGAATTTAATTTTTTATCAGCTCGAATTGCCGTACAAGGGTAATGAATTGGTTTGAAATAAAATACAATATATTGTATTTTAAGTGCTTTTTTTAATTATAATAAATAATATATTGCATTTTGTTTTTTGTGTGGTATAATATGTACAACGAAACCGAAACGGAAAGGGATACTTAATATGAAGATAAACTCAAATCTTCAGGATAAGGCTATTGCTATGGAACTGTCACAAAGATTCAAGCAATACCGCATTGCTTATCCTATGACGAGAGCCGAGCTTGCCGAGAAATCAATGGTATCGCTCGGAACGATAGCACGGTTTGAGAACGGCAGCGATATAGGCATGAGGAATCTGATAAAGCTTTTAAAAGCTCTTGATCTTGAAGAAAAGCTTGATATGTTAATACCGAACCCCCAGGAGCGGCCTTCAAATTATGTGAACAATAGTACTCCGAAGAAGAGAGCCGGAAAGCGCAAGAAAACCGATAATCATTGGAAGTGGGGCGATGAAGAATGATAAATACAGCAGAAGTTTACCTTTGGGGAACTTGTATCGGATACATTCATCAAGGCGAAGATGATGCTGCGGCAAGCTTTGAATATAACAAAAAGTTTCTCAAAAGCGAGATAGAGCTGTCGCCGTTCAAAATGCCGTTATCTGATAGGATATACTCATTTCCCGAACTCAGCCGTGTTGAAGCCTTTAAGGGTGTTCCGGGGTTATTTGCCGACTCTCTGCCCGACAAATTCGGCAATGCCGTTATAGAAAAGTGGCTTGCCGGTCAGGGTCGTTCGCCCGGGTCTTTTACAGCGATAGAAAGACTTTGCTATACGGGAAAACGAGGCATGGGAGCTCTTGAATATGTTCCTGCGACCGGTCCCGAGCATAACAACAGTGAAGTCGATGTGAGCGAGATGACAAAGCTTGCGTCTGAGGTATTATCCGGAAAAGAAAGTGCAGTGCTGACCGATAAAGAGGCAAGTATAATGCAGCTGATGGAGATAGGTTCTTCGGCAGGCGGTGCAAGAGCAAAAGCTATTGTTGCCTGGAATAAAAAAACGGGCGAGTTCAAGACGGGGCAAGCAGATGCCGGAAAGGGGTTCGATTACTGGCTCATTAAATTTGACGGAGTATCAAGCAACGGGGATCACAACTTATACGATAAAAAGCAGTATTCACTTATCGAATATGCTTATTACCTTATGGCTGTGGATCTCGGAATTGAGATGAACGAATGCCGAATATTTGAAAAGGACGGTCTGCACCATTTTATGACGAAACGCTTTGACCGTGTAAACGGCGATAAAATGCATATGCAGACGCTGGCTGCACTCGGTCATTTTGACTATAATACTCCGAACGTATGCAGTTATGAATTATATACCGACTATGCAAAAAGACTTGGCATAGGCAAAAGCGGCATAGAGCAGATATTCAAGCGAATGGTGTTTGCCGTGCTTGGAGGCAACTGCGATGACCATGTCAAGAACTTTTCGTTCCTGATGAACCGTAAAGGAGAGTGGACACTTTCTCCTGCTTATGACCTGACATTTGCATATAATCCGGGTAACAAATGGATATCAAAACATCAGATGTCCATAAACGGTAAAACATCGGGAATAACTGTTGATGACATAATCACTAGCGGCAAGTTTATGGGATTGTCTGCAAAGTTTTGTCAAAACACTCTGGCAGAAACCGAAGAAGTCCTTGCCGATTGGCTCGTTTATGCGGAAAAATGCGGCATAACCGAAGAACGAGCTGTGCAGATACAAAATGGCATAAAGCTTTCAAACAAAATCTAATACTGCTATCTAATTAAAATCTTTTTAAACGTGAATGTGTTATACGTTGACAAAAAGAATTATTTTTACTAAGATATACATATTAAGATTTTATACAAAGTAAATAGAAAAAGCTGCTGCAAAAACCGAAGCATTAATACTTAAATTTTTCACAACCACTTTTTTGGGGGTTAATCTAAAACATAATAATAACCACAGTAATATTGACTTTTCTATAAAATATGGTACAATTACAACTACAAATACTTTATTTTAGTGAGGAAAAAACCATGCCGTTCGATTACAAAAAAGAATACAAAGAATTTTATATGCCGCCGAAAAAGCCTGTTATAGTTACTGTGCCGCCTATGAACTACATAGCCGTAAGAGGAAAAGGTGACCCGAACATTGAAGGCGGCGAATACAAAAAAGCAATAGAGCTTCTGTACGGCATTGCTTATACAATAAAAATGAGCAAAAAAAGCGACAGACAAATTGAGGGATATTTCGATTATGTTGTACCGCCCCTTGAAGGCTTTTGGTGGCAAGAAGGCATTGAAGGCGTTGATTATACAAAAAAAGAAGAGTTTAACTGGATCTCGCTTATTCGTCTGCCCGATTTTGTGACAAAGAATGATTTTGATTGGGCAGTAGGGGAAGCTGAAAAAAAGAAGAAAACCGATTTCTCTAAGGTTGAATTTTTGACGTATGACGAGGGTTTGTGCGTTCAGTGTATGCATATTGGCAGCTATGACAGCGAACCCGAAACTGTTGAGCTTATGCATGAATTTATGACGAACAGCGAATATTTTCTCGATATTACCGATAAACGCTTTCACCATGAAATATACCTTTCGGACGCAAGAAAAACTGCTCCCGAAAAGCTAAAAACCGTTATCAGACACCCGATAAAAAGGCAAGGGGAGCAGGAATTTGCACAGTCTGAATTGAAAATGTAAAATGGAAAATTAAGAAAGATCCCCATTCGGAGAAGATCTTTATGTTTGCGATCGCTCGGAATGGGGGTATTTGTTATATTTTTATTGTTGAATATCCGTACTATCCGATACTGTCAAAAGCTTTTTCTCAACAGCATTGTAAATACCGCTTATAATGAAGCAAACTATACCGCCTACCACAAAAGCACCTACTCTTGCAAGGCTGTTTTCGCTGCCTATATCAAATATTACAAGCTTGAGTACACAAAGCATACTGAGCACTAATCCGTAAATACGCAGCCCCTTTGAACGAAGCTTGAAGCCGAATATAATGTTCATCAATGCAATTACCATTGTAAGAGCAGTATATACATAGCCTGCGTCATTCATATGCATTAATCCGTGTAAGATAATGTTTGAAAGGAGCGTAAATGTTATACCTAAAATAAAGTGTGCAGATCTGCTCTCTTCTTTCAGAATTATCCTTGCAAGCAGATAATAAAGGGCAAGCGACAGTATTATAAGTATAAACCTGAGTGCATAAGCTAAGATCACATATTTCTGATCGGATATTGTCTGATACATCAATGCAGCAGCACCGCACAGCGATACGCAGGAGGTAATGTTTATTGCTGCTTCAAGCTTTGTAGTCATAAGCTCGTTTGTGTCAGCATTTCTGAATTTGCCGAAATTTGTAAGAATAGCAGCGATGTTTATAATGCAAACTAAAGGAGCTATTACCATAGTCGGGGCAACATGACCTACAAGCAGACTGCAAAGCGTTATTGCAGATATGATAAGCTGATAATATCCGAACGCTTTGAGAGATATTATAAACTCTCTGTTTTCTGCTGTTTTTTTCTGCGACATCAAAATATACATCATCATACCGAATGTAACAAAAAGATGTACTATACCAAGATAACCTAAGTTGAATTTAAAATCAAATTCTGTATACCGCTGCCAATTACAAAGGCTTCTGTAGCCTATAAGCATCATACAAATAATATCAATTACCAGTGGTATGCATGCAAGCTTTGCAAGGTTATCGTCTTTATTCTTTGAGTAAATTATTACTGCTGCTATTGCGGCAAAGAGTAAGAAAGGCTCACATGAAAGAATCGTTGTTACAATATAAGCAGGTGCGAAAACAGGCGCAAGGTTTATACATACAACAGTAACAAACGCTGCCGAAAGCACCGCTGCCAAAAACTCCAAAACTGCATTCTTTGTGGTGAGAAGCTTATATACCTGAATTACCGTCAATGCCAGTGACGAAACAATAAGAATTATTTTTACCGCTATGTTTATCTCGGGAGAATGATCTGTCGCAAGTACCCAATATGTCATTAACAGAGATATAATATTCATTGCCTTTATGGTTATGCGCAGGGGCTGTTCTTTTTCTTTGCTGTAAGGTACAAAGCTTGCGATTATACCCAGTATCGCAAATTCTGCGGCAATAAGATAACCTGTGTTTACTGTGCTGTGAGCCGTATTTATAGGTATAACAGACGCATAAAGCCAGATATATTCTGCAATCTTGAACGGCATAGACAATTTTTCTTTTGTTTTGCCGTCCTGTCCGAACCAATGAAGGAAAAGAACAGCTCCTACCTCTGCCATATAAATTACGCTGAACAGCATGTTATCTGCAATTCTATATCCGAAAAAGATCATGTATACCATTTCACAGACTAAAAGCACCGTAATCAAACTGTTAAGTCTTTTTAAGCGTGTAAAGCGTACAATGAGAAGAAGCAGTGCGGCATATATGAAAATGTAGGGGTATCCGTTAAGAGTATAACGAAGATTACACTGCATAATAAGCAGAACTGTCATACATACAGACAATATGCCTATCGAAAGTCTTGAAAGTGTTTCGTTGAAGTTTAGCTTTTCACTTATAAACAGCGTAACAGCAAGATGTGCGATTATTGCGCCTGTCAATGCAATGCAAGCGGATAACAAGTTGTTGAAATTAAATGTGAATAATGATGCCGAAAAACCGAAGGTCTCTATTATGCCAACGCACCACATAAATTTATTGAGGATATGTATGTATAACGGTGCGTTGCTTTCTTTCTCCAATTCCTTGTCAAGAGCTGCTGTCGAGATCGAAATAAGATAAGAGATAAACGAGATCGCCAAAGCCTTAATGATAAAGACTGCCAGCACCGAGAAAGATTCGGTATCAATGCCCTGATTATAGAACGAATAGCACATTATAAATGACGAGTAGTTCATCATTGCCATTGACAAGAACAAACCGAAACGGTATGTTTTCTTATAGCATATCATATTACCGACAATTACAACGGCAATTGACGCAAATTCATATATTATGGGAAGAACTATATTGTCTGCGGAAAATCCGAAAGAAAACGCAAGGCAGACAGAAACTGCCATTCCGAGATGTGCCGTAACGGAGAGCATGAGCGAATCAAGCTTTTTTGACATGAACAAGGTGAGCACTATCCACAGCAAAAGCATTGAAAATGCTATAATATCGTTGATAGCGTGAAAATATATGTGCGTTACAAGAATGGAAATAAAGAAAGAACCAGATCCGCAGCCTGTCAAGCCGAGAGAGAAAACAGATCTGTTTTTGCGTGTGAAATAACTGCCGATACCGATAAAAGCAGTGCTTATAACAAACATTGCAGCTATCTTCATACCGTTGGTTATATATTCGTAACCGAGCATACAGAACAGAACAAGTCCCGTAAAGATAAGCAAAGACGCTAAAATATTAAACAGCTTTGTTCCGAGCCAGTTTTCAACTGTTTTTACATTGTCTGTATTCTTTTTAGCAGGTTTAATATTAGGTGCTGCTGTATTAGTATTGACCGTTGTACTCGGAGTTGTCGGTGCGGTAACCTTTGCGGTATCAACTGCTGTACTCGGAGTTGTCGGTGCAGTAACTCTTGCGGTATTATTCACCGTACTGTTATATACAGGTGCATTTACCCTTGCCGTATTGTTGGGTGCTGTGTTAAAAGCAGGGCTATAACGGGGCTGCATAGGTCTTTGTTTCGGCTTCAACCGAACTTCCGGCTCTCCCGGCATTTGCTGATTTGTAATTTCTTTGATTTGCTTAGAAACACGAACGCTTTTATTCTTATGTCCCGTTTCGGTTTCGATAATGCCCAATCTCTGATCTACATTACGAAGAATATTGTAGTTAATATTTTGATCGTTTATCAGTTTACTCAGAGTAATTTCAAGCTCTGCCATCTTCCTTTTCAGCTCGGCTATATCTGAAAAAACAACGATAAATAATATTATCAGTACAATAACGAGAAATATTAAAAATCCTACCATTTCTATCCTCCTTTATTTTCGTTCATAAGGTGTTCAAGCTCTTCCATATCAAAAGACGATGCAACAACACGCAGATCACGAGTAATAACACGATAATGCTGTGATACGATATTCTGTTCAAGAATATAATTATCGTTTTGCTTGATAGTCTGCCACCAAAGCCTGTTTGAACGTGAACGGCGGTAATTCGGTTCGGTCTTTTCAAAAGCAATGGTATGGATCTCATCAAACATACCATCGGGGAATACATCGTTAAGTATTCTGCTTTCGCTGAAAACCGTACATAATACAACACTTCCTGCCCAGCCCAAAGAAGAACGCTCTTTTTCTATCTCCACAAGCGTTTTTTTGGATATGCCGAGCATGAGAGCCATTTTCTCTTGACTGAAAGAGAACTCTGTTCGCACAAGCTTTAAGTTCCGGTCACATCTGCCTATAAACTCGTCTTTTTCCAATTGACCACCACCAATATACAAATTACTCCTTTGGTGTAATTTTACACTATTAGTGTAAAAATGTCAACAGTTTATTTTGTAAAAATATAATTGCTTATTTTGTGCAATTAGTGTATAATCAGAGAAGAAAATTTACAAAACCACAGAACAATTATTATACAAACAGAGGTGTTTATAATGGTAATACTTGCGTCTGCATCACCGAGAAGACAAGAGCTGTTAAAGCTTATATTCAGCGAATTTTCGGTAGAGCCTGCAAACATAGACGAAACAGTGAGAAAGAGCATAGAGCTTGAACAGTACCCCGAATATCTCGCACTGAAGAAAGCACGTTTTATTGCAGAACAGCACCCGATTGACTGTATGGTTATAGGCAGTGACACGGGAGTGTTCATAGATAATATAATGCTCGGCAAGCCCGAGAACGAACAGCAGGCAAAAGAGATGTTAAAGCTGTTATCGGGCAAAACGCATAAGGTGATAACAGGGTGCAGTATCTTCTGCAAGGGTCGGAACATCAGCTTCTCTGAGGTGACAGAGGTAGAGTTTTACCGCCTTACCGATAAAGAGATAGACGAGTATATAGCAAGCGGCGAGCCTATGGACAAAGCAGGCGCATACGGCATACAGGGCAGGGGCGCACTTCTTGTCAAGCGTATAAACGGCGATTATTACAATGTAATGGGCTTGCCTGTGGGTGCGCTAAGACAAAAGCTTAAAATGTTTCTGTAAAAGGTGAAAGATATGTCATCAAGCAAAGAATATCTGAATTTTATTCTTGAACAGCTCTCAAAGCTTGACGATATTGCATATCGTGCAATGATGGGCGAATATATAATATACTACAAGGGCAAGGTAATGGGCGGCATTTATGACGACAGATTTCTTGTAAAAAACGTAAAAGCCGCAAAAGAATTAATGCCCGACGCCGCCGAAGAGCTGCCCTATGAGGGCGCAAAGAAAATGCTGCTTGCAGATAATGTTGACGACAAAGACTTTTTGAAGGCTTTGTTTGAGGTTATGTATGAAGAGCTGCCTGCACCTAAAAAGAAAAAATAAACGACCGCTGCCGTAACGCTTTTGTAAGCGTGGGCAGCGGTCGTTGTTTGGGTGTAAAAAACTAAAAAAAGTCGTCAATAAACGTCTTCTTGCGTTAAGCGTTCATCTTGAATGTTAAACATATTGTTTTTGTAGCCTTTGAGCTTATCAAGAATATCATTTAGATCTTTGATTACCATTTTTGGTTCCTTTGATTCAATCATTATCTGCAATATTCTTTTATATACGGGGTTGACCTCGGTTTGCAGTTTTTCACGATTTTCTATGAGCCATTTTGAAAACCAATGTTCGACATTATAGTAATTAATATTTCTCCAGTAGATTGCTCCAAATTTTGTATCCTCCTCGAAATTAAAAAACAATTGCACAGGAAATTCGCTTGTGTCTGTTTCTTGTATTGTTGTATCTTTCTTGGCAATTGTAATAGAACGGTCTCTGCTTACAGTTAAAGAATAGTTTTGTTTTAAGAATGTCAAAGCTATATTAGTACATAAAGCCCTTTCATCTAAGTCCTTTATTCTTGTTGGTTTTGTGACATTATTATCTATCTCGGATATTTTTAGTTTTCCTAAACCTAAGCTATCAACATTAATAAAGTCTGCCCACTTGTCTTTCAATTCACTCTTAATTTCTTCTTCTGTTTTGTAAAAATAATCCAATGAATATAATCTTTTCTCATCATATACCAAAAGTGGCTTAAATTGGTTAAAAATGATGTCCGTTTCAACAGCCGCTTTAAAAGGAACATTTGTTATGCGATCTCTTGATACATTTACAGCAGGCATATATACATTACCGAAAAGAATTACAATAGTACTATAATAGAGGTATAATTGTTGATTGAGGTCTAATTGTTGCGCCAAAACACCATTGTAAGCAACGAGACCTGGCTTTGGTGTATAAACTAAAATATTTTGTTCGTTATCGCTCAATTTTAATTCGTCAAATGGAATGGAGAATTCTAAGTCATTACGAAGAGTTTCATATTTTGTTTTTAACTCACTATCGCTTCCATTTTTAATAGTTTCTTCGTCTTTATAATCAAATGAGCAAAACCAATGCATATTTATTTGTTTTTTATTTGTATCAATCCTGATATGTGTACAGACACTGTATTTAATAATTGTGTCTTTTTGTTTACCTTCTTTTTCCTCTGTTACCTTAAGATTACCTTCTTTTCTTTCTGTTCCATAACTAACACCAATTCCACTGAGATTCGGGTTTGTTTCATTCGTTTCACTAAACAAATCAAAAGGGTAGTATTTAAAGATGATTTTGGGGCATTCCTTATCCCAATCAAAATCGGGATCCCAATCTTTTAGTTTATCAACATATTCTTTGGGAATTGTGTATTCTCGCACGATCGGAAAGACAGGACGATCATTTTTCCTTTCTTCTTCTTTCAGATTATTGATAGCCGTTAGCAGTTCGCCCTTTGTGGTGTAA
>JAFOMO010000229.1 GCA_017418905.1 Clostridia bacterium
CTTTGCGGTACTCATGCCGAATGAAGATGTTGACTTTAACGAGTATGCAGAAAGACTTTATACCAACGACGTATTCAGAGATTGTATATCAAACAGTGAGGGCAAAACGGTTCGTGCTTATTTGCCGAAGTTTGAATTTGACTATGACTGCAGCTTGAGCAAAACGCTCATGAGTATGGGTATAAAACTTGCGTTTAATGAAAAAGAAGCCGATTTTACAAGTATGTTTGGTGAAGATAGTGTTTATGTCGGAGATGTTCTGCATAAGACGCATATAGAGGTAAACGATGAGGGAACACAGGCACAAGCGGCAACTGCCGTAGAAATACTTGAAAAAGGGGTAATTCTTGAGGAAGAAATGGAAGAGATAAGAATCGACAGACCTTTCTTCTTCTGCATTTATGATAACGAGATCAAAGCACCGATATTTATAGGTGCCGTTAAGAACTTAATGGGGGAATAAATATGCATAAGGGTAAAAAAATACTTGCCGCTTTGCTTTTGGCGGCTATGGTACTCGGTATTCTGAGTGCGTGCGGCGCTGAGGATAAACCGACAGATCCACAGACTGAAACAAGCTCACATGATAATATGCACCGTCCGTCTACGGAGGATCATGTTCATACCGAAGATCATGTTCATACAAAAGATAAACCGGAACACGAAAAGCATGACAGAAACGCAGAGCTGAAAACAAGTCTGGAAAGCTTTTCTGCCGATCTGTTCAAAACTCAGTATTCCATGACAGAGAATAAAACAGAAAATGTATTTCTTTCTCCGTTTTCTGTTTATGCCGCTTTGTCAATGCTGCAAAACGGCGCAGGCGGTGACACCTTGACAGAAATGGAAGATGTTCTCGGCTGTTCTGTAAAAAAAGAAAAGGATTTCTTCAAAAAGTATATCCGCAGGATAGGCGAAAGTGAAGAGTCAAGTCTTTCTCTTGCCAATTCGCTGTGGATAAATAAAGACAGCGCAGCACAGGTAAATCCGAAGTTTATTCGTGAGCTGGAGAAAAGCTATAACGCAGAGATATTCAACGATAAGGCAGACCCGGAGACCGTTGGAAAAATAAATGAATGGGCAAGCGATAAAACAAAAGGTATGATACCGAGTATTCTGTCCCCCGACGCTCTGAACGAGTCAACTGTTACGGTACTGCTCAATGCAGTTTGCTTTGATGCAAAGTGGCTTGATGAATACACCGAAAAAGATATTTCCGATATGACGTTCAATAACTATGACGGCAGTACAAAGGATATATCATTTATGCACAGCACAGAGTATTCATACATAAAAGACGAAAAAGCAGACGGTTTTATCAAATACTATAAAAACGGAGAAGATGATCCGAGGTATGCTTTTGTTGCCGTTCTGCCCGAGGAGGGTATGAATATTGACGACTATGTTTCAAAGTATTATGAAGCTGATACAATAAGCGGATTGGTTGAAAATGTCATAAGCGAAAAGGTTGAGGCGGCTATGCCTAAGTTTAAGTTTGATACTAAGTATGAACTGCCCGGCGCACTTAAATCGATGGGTTTAAATTTGATGTTCGACGCTGAAAACGCAGACCTTAAACAAATGGCAGAATACCCCAACGGCAATGTAAGCGTAGACAAGGTGATACATAAAGCACATATCGAGGTAGACGAACACGGCACAAAGGCGGCAGCGGTTACGGCGATAGACACAGTTGCCAATGGTATTGCACCTGTTGAGGAGGTACACACCGTTGTGCTTGACAGACCGTTTATGTTTGCGATATATGACTGTGAAGAGAATGTCGTTTTGTTTACGGGAGTGTATAAGACAGCAGAGTAAGGAACTGTTCATCAATAACTTTTGCTTTCTGCTTGTCTAATTCGTCCTGAACTGCATTAAATTTTCTTGAAATACGAACAGTGTTCCTGCGAAAATTTGCCTTGTGCAGAACAAATTATCATAAGCATAAATCTAAAAGTTATTTCTTCACAGTTCCTAAGTATTAAGACAATTGTAAATTTTTTGTAAATAAAAGTCATAAACTTAATATATTAAAAGGCAGCGGTTACAATTGTAACCGCTGTTTTGATAAATTTCAAAAATATTAATGCAAAAAGCACAAAAACATTGACATCGTGGATTTAAAGTTATATAATTGTATTTAACAAAATTAGTCGGAAAGGAAATGATCTTATGAAAAAAAGTATATCTTTGCTATGCGTTTTGCTCTCTGTTTTTTTCGCTTTTTCGTGTACGGCAGAGCTTCCTGCAAGTGCGGCATACAATTACTACAAGATAAATGTTGCGGAACATACTCAAGAAGAAATCGCCGCATACATAGCAGAGCATAATTTTGATGTTTATGCTTTTGACGAATATGACGAAGATCCGTCTGACAGCGCACCTTATAAATACGGAGTACTGAGCGATAAAACTCTCAATAATGCGCTGAACATTGTAAATGCAATAAGGTACTGCGCAGGATTGCAGGAAGTACAGCTCGATGATAGTTATGCGACAATATCTCAGGCGGCTTGTGTATGCAACTCTGCAAACGGCGGACTTTCTCATAAACCTAAGAGACCCGAAGGTATGGATGATGAATTTTACAATAACGCATTAACGGGCGCAGGTCAAAGCAACCTTTGCATGGGATATGGATCTCTTTCAAGAGGTGTTGTATATGCGTGGACGTCTGACGGTGATACAAGAAACAGAGATGTTTTAGGTCACAGACGCTGGGTTTTATACCCGCAAATGGGAGTTACATATTTCGGAGCCTGCGATAGATACAACTCAATGTACGTCTGGGACGGTTCAAACTATACGGCATCCGAAACAGGAATTGCGTGGCCGGCAAAAAATACACCGGTAGAGCTGTTTGACGACAGAGCGCCGTGGTGCATATCTTTCGCCGCACCTTATAAGCCCGATGGCGAAGATAATATTCCTATCAATATTTCAAATACTACCGTTAAGGTAGAAAGTCTGACAGAGGATAAAGTCTGGTTTTTCTCCGAAAACGAGAGCGACGGCGATTTCTATTTTGACAGAGGCGGTTACGGTCTGCCTTGCTGCGTGATATTTGCCCCAAAGGACATTATCGTTACCGCAGGAAAAAAGTATCGTGTAACAATAAGCTCACCTATCGGAGATCTTACTTATACCGTTGATTTTTTCGATCATGAAAGCGTAGAAAAACCTCTGCTCGGAGATGTTACGGGAGATAAAAACATAACAACTGCCGATGCCCTTGTTGTTTTACGTCATGTTGTAGGCATTAAGCTGCTTGATAATGATATGATCGCAGTTGCAGATGTCAACAAAAACAACAGAGTTAATACCGCAGATGCATTATTGATACAGCGATATACTTTGGGTATTGAAACACACTGCGATATAGGAAAACCGATTGAGCAGGCGAGTGCCTGCACGCAATAATATAATAAAACAAAAGCTTCAAAGCCCGCAAGCATAATTGTTTGCGGGCTTTTTTTGGAATAAAAAAACAATGTCATTTTTTGAATATTAAGCATAAAAAAACATAAACTATTTAGGCATAAATAAAAAATTAAAGGGAGAACCAAGATGAAAGCCACAGGAATTGTTCGCAGAATAGACGACCTCGGCAGAGTGGTGATTCCCAAGGAGATAAGAAGAACTCTCAGAATCAGAGAGGGCGATCCACTTGAGATATATACCGACTCAAACGGCGAGGTTATCTTTAAAAAATATTCACCCGTAGGAGAATTGAGTGCATTTGCCGCACAATATGCAGAGGTACTCAGCCGTGTAAGCGGTTTGCCGACGCTCATTTCAGACAGAGATCATATAGTTGCGGCGGCAGGCGTACCGAAAAGAGAATATCTTGAACGCAGAATCACGCCCGTAATAGAAGAACTTATGGAAACACGCAGAAGTTATATTGCCCAGAGTGCCACTTTGGGAGAGCTTCAGCCCGTTGAAGGTCTTGACAGGGGTGCAGGCATTGTATACCCGATAATTGCCTCGGGTGATGTTACAGGTGCGGTCATAATGCTTGCAGGAGAAAAAAGAACTCTGCCCACAGACGCAGAGATCAAGCTTGCACAGTCTGCCTCTGCCTTTTTAGGCAAGCAAATGGAAGAGTGATTATTCAATGTGCAATGTGCAATGTTCAATGAAGCGGTTATATATAATTAAATCGTTACTTGACCGCCCACGGTCAAAGATTTGTTACGTATAAAGCAAAAAATAAATGCCTCGCCGAAAAGCGGGGCATTTATAATGCTTAGGAATCGTCAAGAAATAACTTGCACAACTTATTTCTTGAAAATTCCTTATGTTGCAAATTAATATTATATGATATAAAATAAAGCTGAAAAATTAATAATTTCTACTTTCCACTTTCCACTTTCCACTTTTAATGAACGAGTATTGTATCAAGCGACGCCTCGTAAGCGTCGAGATAGTCTTTATTGTCGGTAGAGAATGTCACAATATAAGCGTTGTCGTTTGTAAATACAAAGAATTGGTGCTGTTCAACTGTGATCTCGGTATCATCATCAAGAGGTACTGTCGCTGTATAATATATCTTCAAAGCCTTAAATCCGCAGCATTCTGTCTGATCGTATTCTTTTAAACCGCTGTAATTCTCCAGTGCCTCAGAATATATCGAGTCAAGCTCTGCCTGTGTGTATGCGTTAGGGTCTGTTTTTATTTTAAGCTCGGTAAAAGTGTAGTTGTCGGAATGTATCGGATAATCAGGCGCATATGCAGAAGGTATATCGCCGCTTTCGGTGGCTTCGTCTGTATAAAAGCCCTCGGGCAGATCGATCGCAAAATCACTGAATGTAAACGGATTTTTCATATTTGATGTGTCCAAAGGCGGTTTTTCCTTTTTTTCCGAGCATCCGAAAAAGCATAATAATACCAATAATAAAGCCGTGAGCGAAATAAGTTTTTTCATAATGAATACCTTTCTTGTTTTGTTGTTTTCTTATTTATTATACCATAGCGATGAATAAAAAACAATATCAAAAATCATATCCTCTGTAATGTGCATACAGCTTTACCATATTTTCGGGAACTCCGCTTATTGAGGCAATGTCGCCCGCCGTGAGAGTTTGGTCTGTATAGCTTTGCTTTATCTCGGTTTCGTCTATCAGCAGACAAGACGCAAAAAAATCAGCCTCGTTTTCAAGCCTTTGTATCGGAATTTCGGTGTTCTCCATAAGCTGAAAGGAATTTGTTGTATTATGCAGAAGAATATGCCCCAGCTCGTGCGCCGCCGTAACCTTTGCTTTTTCGTATTCAAGATTTGCGTTGATTATGATAATATAGTTTTTCAGGTATTTGTAATAAAACCCGTTTACACTGTCGGGCAGATCGAAACGCAGTACCTTTATTCCCATATACTCGCAGATCTCAAAAGGGCATTGTGTATGGTATTTCTTTTTTATGCTGTCTGCTCGTTTTTTTATATACTCCAACTTAATTTTTCCCCTTCGTATTACGGTTGTCGGGCAGTACTATTGCCGCCGCAGAGCGTATAGCAATTACTATCTTTTCTCTGTCAAGTTCAGAGATAGGCTGTCCGTTGAACATTAGTCCCTGCTGGTTCATCAGTGCTTTTGTGAAATCGTCTATTACTTGTCCGACTTCTTCATTTTTAGGTTGTTCAATGCCTAAAAGATTGTCTGTTGTCGTTTCAAGTATACAGCATAATTTAGAGAGCATCTCGTTGTCGGGTTCTCGTCTGCCCTGCTCGTACA
>JAFOMO010000030.1 GCA_017418905.1 Clostridia bacterium
ACCGAGGCGGTATGAGCCGCATGCCGCAGCAAATCTTCTCCGTTCGGTCTACGCCCTCACTCCAAAGATTTGCTGCCTCTACTACCTCACAGGCACAGGTTATATCGTCTAATTGTTAATTCTTTGTTAAAAGTTGCAGGTTGCTATTGCAATTTGGAAATTGAAAATAAAGTGGATTTTTTGAAATTGGAACACAATAAGCGTTGGGTTTGAGTAAATTTTTTAAATAAAAAAATGTTTTTGAAAAAAGCTGTATATTCGTATACAGCTTTTTTTGTTTTCTCAGGGCTTTATGAAAGGTAATTCTTTTAGTAATCAAAAAAAGGTGATGATATGAGAAGAATAAACAAAGATCCCGAAAGCTGCAATGAGAGGTGCAGTAATTGCACAAGGCGTTTTTCGTGCCGCAAAAGAGTTTCTTTAGGCTATGAACGTCTTGCCTTCGGCAGTACCTGCGACGCTTTCAAGATGCTTACCGCAGATGATATGTCTGCTATCGATCCCGAAAAGCTTGATCTGTTCAATGTGTCCGAGATAAAAAAGCCCAAAGACGGCGCACTCGAAATAAAATTCTTTGACAGGCTGAAGGCTTTGGAATATTTATCCGATATTCCCGATGACGAAAAAAATTCGGGCTCGTTTTATGAGGCTCTGAACCGCTGTGCAGATCGGCTTGAGGAGGGAGAAGAGAATGTATAGCTCTTTTTCACCGAAACAGCTTAAAGTCCTTTCGTGGTGGTGTGACAGAAGTCCTTATAAAGAGTACAATTCCGTTATTTGTGACGGTGCTGTTCGCAGCGGCAAAACGGTTTGTATGAGCCTTTCTTTTGTGCTGTGGGCATTTTACCGCTTTGACAATGCGTCTTTTGCTATTTGCTCGAAAACGATACGCTCGGTAAGACGGAATGTAATTTCTCCTCTTATCGCTAATATGATCGAATTGGGCTTTAAAGCAAAGGAGCGTTACAGCGAAAATTACGTTGAGTTCTATAAGGGCAGTCATCAGAACCGCTTCTATTTTTTCGGCGGCAAGGATGAAGGCTCTGCCGCACTTATTCAGGGAATGACACTCAGCGGTATCCTTCTTGACGAGGTAGCGTTAATGCCCCGCTCATTTGTGGAGCAGGCACTTGCAAGATGTTCTGTTGACGGCTCGAAATATTGGTTCAACTGTAATCCCGAGTATCCTCAGCACTGGTTCAGGCAGGAATGGATACTTAAGCAAAAGGAAAAGAAGGTCTTGTATATCCATTTTACTATGGACGATAATCCTTCTCTTTCGCAAGAGGTGATGCAGAGGTATAAAAGCCTGTATTCGGGCGCATTTTACAGACGGTTCATTGAGGGCAGGTGGGTTGCAAGCGCAGGGGCGGTATATCCTTTTATGCAGAGCGAGGACGCATTTTACGAAATTCCCGAGGGTACTGCCGAAAGGTACGTTATCTCGTGTGATTACGGCACTGTAAATCCGTCCTCTTTCGGTTTATGGGGGCTTTATGACGGTGTGTGGTATCGTATAAAAGAGTACTATTACGACTCGCATTCAGAGGGCTTTCAGCGAACAGATGAGGAGCATTACAAGGGCTTGTGCGAGCTTGCGCAGGGCATAGATGTTGAGATGATAATTGTCGATCCGTCTGCGGCAAGCTTTATACAGACAATTCGCAGACACGCAGAATACAACGTTGTGCCTGCCGACAACAAGGTCATTGACGGTATAAGATGCACATCAAGCGCACTTCACAGCGGTTGTGTACGCATTTGCAGAACGTGCAGGGCGGCTATGAGGGAATTTAATCTTTACAGGTGGGACGAAAGCGGAGCAAAGGACTGCCCGATAAAAGAAAACGATCACGCTATGGACGATATACGGTATTTTGTTACCAAAGTCGTAATGACCGGTGATGACGGTTTCTTTGCCGTATCTGTAAACAGGGGGTGAGAAAATGAACTTGTTTAAAAAAAGAAAGAAGGAAGATCGGAGCTTGCCTGCCGTTCAGACTGTGAGCAGAGATCATATATATCCGTTTGCGGAGATAGACAGATATACTCCTCTGATGAACGGAGAAAACAGGATATACTCACAGCTCAGAGAGGCTGTTCCGATAATAGACGCAGCACTTGACAAGATCGTAAGACTTGTGGGAAGCTTTACAGTTGAGTGCGGCAATAAAAATATCGAGAAGAGAATAAACCGCTTTTTGCAGACCGTTAGATCGGGAGGCTGTCTTTCGGGTATTGATCCCTTTTTGAATATCTATCTTAATCAGCTTTTGACCTACGGTACTGCCGTAGGAGAGATAGTATTGACAGGCGACGGAAAAAGCATTTATTCGCTTATCAATGTTCCTTTGAACAGAGTAGAGCTTGCCTTTGATAAAAACGGTATCGATACTCTTGTATATCTGTCTGATGTTACGGGACAGCGCAGGCTTTTGCCGTATCAGCAGCTTATTCTTGTATCAACGCTTGATCCTCAGCCCGGCAAGCTTTGCGGTGAGTCTGTATTAAAAGGCTTGCCGTTTGTAAGCGATATATTGCTGAAAATATTTGATTCTATCGGCAATAACTGGGAGCGTGTAGGCAACGTGCGTTTTGCTGTTACATACCGCCCGACAGGTGACGGCGACAGGGCTATGAGCAAGCAAAGAGCCGCCGCAATTGCCGAGGAATGGGGCAAGGCTATGCGTGATACCCGGAAGATCAGCGACTTTGTTTCTGTTGGAGATGTATCTGTCAAGGTAATAGGCGCAGATAATCAGATACTTGACAGTGAAGTGCCCGTAAGACAAATGCTTGAACAGATAGTTGCAAAGCTGTCTATTCCGCCGTTTCTGCTTGGGCTTAACTGGAGTACCACCGAGCGCATGAGCAGTCAGCAGGCAGATATTCTCACAAGCGAGCTTGAATACTTCAGAAGCATACTTGAAGGCGCAGTCCGCCGCATATGCGATCTCTGGCTTCGTCTTGAAGGCTTAGAGCAGGAGTATAAGATCATTTGGAACAACATTAATTTACAAGACGAAACAGAGCTTGCGCAGGCAAGACTCAACAGGGCGCAGGCTATGAAAATCGAACAGGAACTGGAGGCAGATAATTTTGAATAACAAAGCAAAACAAACGGTCAATGCAGAAGAGTTAAAGCTTATCAACAAATACGCAAGAAAAGAGCTTACCGCTGATGATGTATATACCTTTTCGGTGGTACTCTGCGACAATGACGCAGACCGTGACTTTGAGTATTTCACAAGAGATACGCTTGTAAAGCTTGCCGAGATGTATGTAGGTGTGACGGGTATCTACGATCATGACGCAAAAACAGAAAACCAGGTTGCAAGAATATACGCCTGCAAGGTAGAGGATATTCCCGAAAAGACTACAAAGTACGGCGAGATGTATTCACGCTTAACGGCTAAGGCGTATATTCCCGTGTGCGATTCAAGCAGAGAGCTTATTGATATGCTTGACAGCGGTATCAAAAAAGAGGTAAGTGTCGGGTGCTGTATCGGTAAGTGTGAATGTTCGGTCTGCGGAGCGGATATGAGAAAGAATGCCTGCGGTCATCAGAAGGGCGAGATATACGGCGGCGATGTGTGTCTCGGTGTGCTTAAAGACCCGACAGACGCATATGAATGGTCGTTCATTGCTGTTCCCGCACAGAGGAATGCAGGCGTTATAAAAAGCTTTTATCAGACAAATGACGACAGTGTGAGCAGAGAAGAATATACCAAGCTTAAACAATATACGAAAGAGCTTGAAAAAAGAGCAGACGAGGGCGAAAGGTATAAGTCTTATCTAAGGCTTGAGGTCGTAAAGTCGGGGATTACCGCCCGGATAGGCATTGACGGCAAGCTGCTTGAAAGTATGGTAAAGGGCTTGAATATCGACGAGCTTTTAAAGCTTAAAGAAAGCTTTGACAGAAAAACGTGCGAGCATTTGCCCATAAGACCGCAGACATATAAAGAAGAAAATGTATTGTCACACAGAGCAAACGAAGGGTTTGCTATCTGATCTTATTACAGAAAGGAATAATTATTATGGCTATTTTTGAAACTTTGACTATTGAAAAGGGTATGTATAACTCAAACGGCAGCGGACTTACAAAAGTCCTTGAAAAGCTTGATCCGAGCGAAAACTACAAGGGTACCTCTCTTGAAGGGCTTGACGCTTTTCAAAGACAGCTCAAACGCTTTGACATTAAGGTAAGCGGAGCTTCAAGCGATAATGTTGAGAAGTTCTTTCAGACGACTTCTTCTGCGGCATTGTTCCCCGAATACATAAGCCGTGCAGTAAGGCAGGGTATGGAGCAGGCTAATGTATTGAAGGATATTGTCGCAAGCGTCACGCATATTGACGGTATGGACTATCGCTCTATTGCCTCAGTGCCGAATGATGCGGCTCTCACAATGCAGCAGGTTAACGAGGGTGCGGCTATTCCCGAAACGAATGTAAGCGTTCAGGCAAATCTTGTGTCGCTTCACAAAAGAGGAAGAATGCTTGTGTCGTCTTATGAGGCACTGCGTTTTCAAAGACTTGATCTCTTCACAGTGACTCTCAGGCAGATAGGCGCACATATCGCAAAAACTCAGTTTGAGGACGCTGTAAATGTACTTCTGAACGGTGACGGCAACTCAAACGCTATTACTACAATAAATGCTGCGTCTTCGGGTACGCTGTCTTACAGCGATCTTATTACTCTTTGGAGCAGTCTTACTCCTTATCGTCTTAATACGATAATTGCGCCGACGGCTCTTGTGTCGAAGGTGCTTAATATGCCGCAGATGCAGGATTCAAACGCAGGTAATATGTTCCACAGTACGGGCAAGATGATAACTCCTTTGGGTGCTACTCTTATTCACGCTCCTTCTATGCAGTCGGGTACTCTCATCGGACTTGATAAGAATTATGCCCTCGAAATGGTAATTGCAGGTGATGTTACCACCGAGTATGATAAGCTTATTGACAGACAGCTTGAACGTGCGGCTATTACCTGTATAGCAGGCTTTTCAAAGATATTTACAGACGCTTCAAAGGCTATGAGCGTATAATTTTGGTGAGTGATTATGGATTTTGACGCAGTTTATAAATTGTTTTGTACCCTTGCGGGCTTAGATAATACCGATGCTGCAAGGTGGGTATTTCTCGTACACGAAAGTGTTGATGATATATTGTCAATGATCGTACAAAACAGTGATATTACACCCGTACAAAGGCGAAAGCTCAACGGGCTGGCTGCGGCAAAGGCTTTGTGGCAGTACAGAAAGATCCTGTCTGCCACAGGCTCTCTTTCGGGGCTTAAAGCAGGAGATATTACTGTTAACGCAGATAAGACCTCTGTTGACAGTGCTTTTGCGCTTTACTGCGAAAGGCTTGCCGAATGTGCGCAGCTTATCAATTCGGGTGACTTTGTTTTCGGGAGGATAGATAATTTTTGTACAGAGGAGATATAGCAAACAACATAAGATCATACGGGAGAAAATGTGTAATACAGCCGTATGATTCCGATAGTGTTATTACGGTGAAAGCGATATTGAACCCGATACTTCACAAAACAAAGCTTTACCTTACCAATAATCGCAGGGCAGACGGCTATTCCGACTGTACGCATTATCTGTATATAGGCGAGCCGAAACTAAATCTTGCCGATTTTCCGCCGGGTACTGTACTCAGATGCTCGGGGCAGGCTTATACAATAAAATATGCCGCATTATATACAGACGGAAAAACAACCTTGTACTGCTGGGCTATTCTTGAAAAATATATGGGAGGTTTTGACGTATGAGAAGTGTTGTAAATTGTCTGATAGAATGTATAAATAACTCTCAGCTTGATATAAGGGCATATGACGCTTATGCCGATAAGCCTGCACAGCGTCCTGTTATGAGTGCTGCGGTATATTTTGAGTTAGAAAAGCTCACCGCAGCACAAGTTGAGTTTTCCGCAACCGTTTATTCTCCGCTTGATCTGGGCGGTATCGGCTGTACTCAGAAGGCATCGGAGGTCTGCGGTGTTATATGCGATGAATTTAACATCAGAAGCATTGAGGTGTTTTCGGTAAGGTATGATAAGTATTCATACGGTTATACCTGCAGAATAAAGGGTACGTCTGATAATTCGGCATTTGGTGTTGAACTGCCGGGCGGTGTTTATCTCAGGGCAAAGGAGTTTGCTCTTTCTCCTGAATTTTTCCTTACCTTTACGGCGCAAAGCTTAAAGGTTAAGTGTGATACGGAAAGATACCCGATATATGTTATTTACGAAAGCGAAGAGCTTGACGAGGTCATATCCTGCCGAAAGTATAAGGCAGAGCTTACTGGCGTGTCTGTGAGTGCGGCAGAAATGCTTTGCCAAAGAGGACGTTTTTCTCTTGATGTATTCAGTACGGAAGCAAGACCTCTTGCGCTTACAAAGTGCTTTTGCGAAAGTATTGTATATAAGAGTGCGGATATGGCAGATGTTGTGATTCGGGGAATAAGCAATATTGGGTAATTGAGGAGAGTATATGGAAAATACAATAATGATAAGTGATACGGATAACGAAAACGAATTATCCGAAAATGCTTTGCAGCTTTCGGAATATTACGAGATACAGTCAAGAAGATACGAAAAAATACTTGACTGCAGTGAAGAGGTGAAGTAATGAACAATGCTGTTATGAGATTCGGCGGTTTTTTGCTTGACCATAATCCAAAAACATTAAAGGTAAAACGTAAAAAGGAGCTTGAAAGACAAAGCCTGAAAAGCGGTGAAAGCAGGGCGGTATCGGTTCGGGACAGCGATATTGTTGTTACGGGTACGGCAGAGCTTTACGGCGACAGTTGTTTTGAACAATATGCCCGGCTTATGAACCTTAAATTTCAAAACAAGGTTCAAATTCTTGCTATACCGGGATTGGGTTCATTCAGTGCAGTATTGACGGAGCTTAACTTTATAGCAGAGCCTAAGTACGGCGTTATAAGTCTGGAGTTTCGCTTTGATTCCGTGTGCGGATCATTTGACTGTACTCCTATCTCAAAGGAGAGATCGGCAATTGTCCGACACGGCGAGAGCCTTTGGGATATTGCGTACAGGTGCGGTGTACCCATAGAAAATATCGTATCGTTAAATCCGAAAATTAGCGATATTTTCGATCTGAGCGAGGGAGATGAAATTATTCTGTGCTGATAGTCTTTGAAAAAAACGGAGAGCTTATTTCTCCGAAAAATGTTATCAAGACAGAGCTTGAACAGTCGATAGATATTCCCGCAGATTCGCTTGAAGTGCTTTTTTATTATGAACAGGGCTTTGACGGTCTGCAAAATGTCTTTCTGCTTGAAGATGACTGTATAAACGTCAAAGCCGCAATACGGAACAACAGTATTCTTTTTTGCGGTATTGTTGACGAACAGAGAACAATTTACAGCGATCGGGGCGAATATATCAGAGTTTTTGCAAGAAGTAAGGCGGCGTTGCTGCTTGACAACGAGTGTATTGCTCAGACGTATAAAAACCCATCGTTTGCAATTATGTTTGAAAGACACGCAAAGCCTTTCGGTATAAGCTTAAAACACAGTGACAGAGATAACATCGGCTTGTCATCAAGAGGTGTTCTGAAGCTCCAAAAGGGCTGTTCTCACTATAAGGCGATAGAGAAGTATTGTGATGAGTTCTTGCATACGATACCGAGAATAGATTATAAGGGTGAGCTTTGTCATAATGCTTTTGACTGCAAGGGTACGCTTTTGTTTGATAACAAGTGCGGTATTCCGTTTAAATCTGTTACGGAAGTAAACAAACGCTGTACTGTCTATTCAAGCATATTTGTATATGACAAAGACGGCTTCTGTGCAAGAGTGAATGATAAAGAAAGCATTGAAAGCGGAATCAGAAGAGAAAGATATTTCAATCTGCTGAACAGTAAAACAGGTACTCTGAGTGACGCTGATAATATTATGAGAAACGCTAAGAGAAATTCGTTAAGCGTTGTTGTAACAGTGCCCGAAATGCTCATAAATGTATTGGGAATGAAAGCAGAAGTAAATAACGACAGCTGCCGCAGAGAAGCCCTTGCGGTATATTCCGTAAAATACTATGAAAACAAAAACGGGCAAAGTACAAAACTTTTACTGAAAAGAGGGGGTAATGACTATGTGGATACCTAAAAATGTAAGTACAGTTTCTTCAGACAAACAGCCCTTTGCGGCGGCAGTCGGTTCTGTAAACAGCGGCACTCAGAGCTCAAAGCTTTTACTGCCTTACGGTATATCGTCTATTCCGCCAGACGGTACTGTGATATTGGCTGTACCTATTGAAAACGATACCGTTATAGGCGGAGTTATCGCAAAAGAACTCCCGAACCTTGAACCGGGTGAGGTTATGCTGTACTCAAGGGGCGGCGCAAGTATTGCTTTGAAAAATAACGGCGATGTTATCATAAACGGAACTGTTTTTGAAAGAAACAGCGGTGCGGAGGTGTAGTACAATGGATACTCTGATAGAGAACGGCGATCATAAAACAGACAGCAGAGGTTATCCGTATGACATATGTTCGGCTGACGAAGCTTGTCAGAGAGCAAGGTTTATACTATCGACAAAAAAGGGAAGCTTTATTTATGACAGAGAACTTGGCAGTGATCACGACTATCTGCTTGCAAATGCGGATAAAGAAGGCTGTGCAAGGCTTTTCTGCGAAGAAGCGTTGTCATGTCAGAAGGAATTATCATTAGGGCGTGTTATTGCCGAAGAAAACGAAAGGGGAGTTTCTTTGTCTGCCGAGATAATATATAACGGTGAGAGCCGGTTTACCGAGGTGTTTATAAGTGGATAGTTACGATATTATTCTGAAAAGAATGTTTGATAAATATGAGGAGCGCACAGGCACCCTGCCCGATCGTGCGTCCGATATAGGCATAAGAATGGAAGTGCTTGCAGGCGAGATATTTTCCGCAGGGGTAAAGCTGGAGTTTTTGAAAAATCAGATGTTCCCGTCAAGCGCAGTGGGGGAGTACCTCGACATACATGCAAGTCAAAGGGGTATTTCAAGAAATCACGGCGTAAAAGCAGAGGGTACTGTCACATTTTATACGGAAACGGTCTTTGCGCATGATATAGTTATTCCGCAGGGTACGGCTGTATCTGTGAGAGGAGATGAACCCTGGCGGTATATTACGACAGAAGAAAATATCATTCAGGCAGGCAGAGTGGGGCTTGTGTGTCACGTTGAGGCGGTTCAGCCCGGTGAGGGCGGCAATGCCGCTATCGGAGAAGTTACTGTGCTTGTTACGCCTATCGCAGGCATTGAGAGAGTGACAAACGAAGAGGAAATGCACGGCGGCTGTGATGATGAAACAGACGAACAGCTCAGAAAGCGGATCATCGACAGCTTTGTGAATATCTCAAACGGAACAAATAAGGCCTTCTACATAAAATCTGCTATGGATATAGACGGAGTATCCGCCGCAGGCATTATACCTCGAAACAGAGGCGTGGGAACAGTAGATGTGTTTATTATGTCACCGGACGGCGAACCTTCGCAGAGTCTTATTGATACTGTTCAGGAAAGGCTCAGTGAACTGAGAGAGGTCAATGTTGATATTCAGGTAGGAAGTCTTACAAAGCAATACATAAATATATATATGAATGTTCAGCCCAAAAAAGGTTATAGCTTCAACAACATACATAACGGTGTTTTGCAGTCGATCAATAATTACTTTGCCCACCTTAACGCAGGCGAGAATTTTTATAAATCGAGTGTTGCGGAGTATATCA
This sequence comes from Clostridia bacterium, assembly GCA_017418905.1. Taxonomy (GTDB): domain Bacteria; phylum Bacillota; class Clostridia; order Oscillospirales; family Acutalibacteraceae; genus RUG592. The sequence continues at coordinate 9,748 of JAFOMO010000030.1, forward strand.
GACACACCGAGGGCGTTGATAATTTTGAGTTTATACTTATAAGAACGCCCGACGTCAATATTGCCGATAATTGCATAGCGTGGCCAGGGGAGATAACCATAAATCCGAGAGAGGATGGGGATTAACCAATGCCGAACAGTTTAACGAATATGCTTAAAGCGTTGCTTCCCGTCGGCGTATACAAACTCAATAACGGCACAAATGTATATAAGGAGCTTCAAAGCTATTGCGCCGCCCTTGATGTGTTTAAAGAAACGGTAGATTCCGTACTCAGTGAGATCTCGCCCGTATGCGCAATAGGTGACGGACTTGTGTTTTATGAGAAGCTGTTCGGTGACGAGAAATACAGCTACTCTATTGAACAGAGAAGAAGAATGATACTTACTATGCTGTTACTCGGTGCAAACGATAATACCGTTGAGGGAATAAAAAGATTTTTTGCCTCGCTTGGTGTTGAATGTGAGCTGGAAGAGTACTTCAATATTTGTTTTTTGTATGTATATGTATTGAACAGTGAAAGCTTTGACAGCGAAGAAAGAAAAAATATTATAGAACGTGCAAAAGAATTTTTGCCGTGTCATCTTGAATTTTCTGTCGACTTTCGTACTATCGACTGGGATACGCTCGATTCATACGACAGAACATTTGCTCAAATAGATGCTCTCGATATGACATGGGGAGAATTTGAAGCATACAACGGCGAACAGGAGGAATGAATATGCCGTCATCATTAAAAACAGAACATTTGCATTTGAATTTCTGGCTTGAAAACGACAAACCCGTAAGAGCTGATTTTGTGAGAGATAACTCCATCATTGATGTTGCGGTAGGAGAACACTGTGAGAATACACAGCTTCACCTGTCAAGCGCAGACGTTAACAAGCTGAGAGATACTTATCAGCTGAAGGTGCTTCAGGGCAACGGGGATGCCCAGAGAAGGATAGCACTTAACTTCAAGCCGACTGTTGTTTTTTACTTTGCAGGCGATAAGCCGCCTGCGGAATATACCTCGGGAGAAAACCACGTTTACAGCGGTATGGGTATAAGCGACTATGGCTTTCAGGGCGGTATAGTGATAACAAACACGGAACTGATCGTAAAGCAGGCTCAGATAAACGGCGTTTTTTACGATCTTAACAAGCCCGGTGTGCAGTATTATATGATCGCTGTAAGATAAAAATAATAACCCCAAAAAAATCGGCGTCGGAGCTTTTTGTAGTTCCGACGCTTTGTTTGATGTTTTTGAATTATTTCTTTTCCCAGGTTCTTTCGCTTATGATGTATCTCGGTCTGTGCTTGACCTCCATATATATTTTTCCGATATAGTTGCCGATAATGCCTAAGCTTACAAGCTGTATACCGCTGAAAAAGCAGATAATGCAGGTCATGCTTGCCCAGCCGTGAACGGATTTGCCTGCAAGAAACGCAACTATAGCCCACAAAATGCCGATAAAGCTCAGAAGTGCAACGAATCCGCCAAATGCGGTTATCATCTGGATAGGCTTAACAGAGAGACTCGTTATACCGTCAAAAGCAAGAGAGAGCATTTTACTCAGCGGATAATGCGATTCCCCTGCGATGCGTTCGTGACGTTCATAATAAACGCTTGTACTTTTAAAGCCTACCAGAGGAATAAGTCCTCTCAAAAAGAGATTTACCTCTTGAAATTCTGCGAACTCTTTCAAAACTTTGGCTGAGATCAGGCGGTAATCCGCATGGTTGAACACGACCTCTGCGCCCATGGCGTTCAAAAGCTTATAAAAGCCCTCTGCGGTAAAACGCTTGAAAAATGTATCTGTATCTCTTTTGCTGCGGACACCGTAAACTACTTCGTTTCCGTTCAGATATTCGTCGACCATAGCTTCCATGGCTGCAATATCGTCTTGTCCGTCGCAGTCGATAGATATAGTAATATCCGCTTTGTCTTTAGCTTCCATAAGTCCGGCAAGAACGGCGTTCTGATGACCTCTGTTTCTGCTCTGGCAAATGCCGATAAAGTGCGGATCGGATTTTGCCAGGTCTTTAATGATCTCCCAGGTCGAATCCTTGCTGCCGTCGTTTACGAAAAGGATCCTGCTGTTTTTCGAGATCTTTCTTTTTTTGATGAGGTCGTATAATTCATCCAGGAAAAGCTGGGATGTTATCGGCAGAACATTCTCTTCGTTATAGCAGGGGATTATGATCCACAAACGGCTCAGAGGCTTAGTGCCGTTATCCTTTTGTGAGTAATAATGTGTATTGTCGTCACGCTTTTTATCAGTTTTTTCTTGCTTTTCATGAACTTCGGCAGAAACGCTTTCATCTGAGTTATCGTTATTTGCAGGTTTGTTTTTAGGTTTGTGTTTATTGTAATTATTGCGTTTCGGTCTGGGTTTATATTCCGTGTTATTATTGTTGTTTTCCGATCTTTTCTGATCGTTGTCCGCTGTACTGTTTTTGGACTTTTGTAATGTTGTTTCTTTTTCGGTCGTATTATCCATGCTATATTTTCCTCTTTTTAACTATTGTTGATAAGCTGTACATATCCGTGCTGTACGATCTATTATTATATCATTATGTATCGTTTTTTTCAATTGATAAAATAATCAATTAATACATTTGTACTCGAACACTTTTTTTACAAATAGCGGAAATAAAAAGTTTAACTGAGTAAGAAAAAATTTTTTAAAAAAAGGCTTGCATTTTTTATTTAGTTGTGGTATTATATATAGGCACTGATGAAGTGCTCAATGCGCTGTTAGCTCAGCCGGATAGAGTGACTGGCTACGAACCAGTAGGTCGGGGGTTCGAGTCCCTCACAGCGCGCCAAAATCCACAGACGCTGCATATCTTGATGTGCAGCGTCTGTTTTTTTATACCGTCGTAATATATTATATATTCCCGGGCTTGTTATGCCGCCCCTCGGTATTCGCTGAGTATTCTATGCGCAAATGACCTTTATTATAAGTTTTGGAGAGTGTTTAAAAAATTAAGGAACCACTGAATAAATCACGTCCTGCGGACTGAGAACCAATCTCGCTTGTGCTTTTTCGTCAAATTGATCTCAAAATCCTTGAAATACGTCAGTATTCCTGCGGATTTTTCAACCAATTTGCCTGAAAAATCCCTGCGCGATATTGGCACTCGATTTAATCAGTGCTTCCTTAAAAGATATGCTTGCTTATTATCGAAATATTATTTTCCGCTTTTCTCTCGGTTGCAATTTTTACACAGCATAACGCAGTTGTCATCATCGGTTTTGCCGCCCAAATGCCACGGGATATGATGATCTCCCTCCATTTGATCTATCTCAAAGTGTTTTTTACAGTTAGGACATATCCCGCCTTGTCGCTCATACGCAGCTCGTTTTTGATTGTCGCTGAATTGACGGATATTAAGAAATTTCTCTTTGCCTGTCAGCAGATACTCATAAATGCCCTTGCGGTTTGTTATCTCGTCGTCCTGCATAAGCTGTGAAATACGCTGTTCAAGTGCCGTTGGATTGAGATTGTCGCTCTTATGCTCGAAGTAAAGCCGCCCCCAATCCAAGCCTTTCATTTCTCTGCGATATTTCGGAAAGATCGTATTCGTCCAATCAATGATCTGCTTGAAATAGAGCCACAAAGCCGCAGCGTTATCGTCGTGTTGGTGTTCGGACATATAAAGCTCGATCTCTTTACCCTCTGTCAGAGCCGCCCACGCTA
>JAFOMO010000230.1 GCA_017418905.1 Clostridia bacterium
CTTTGAAGAGTTTATCGAAGTAACGATCACGGGAATAGCGATAGCCGAGATAATAGCAAGTATGGCTATTACTATAACAAGCTCAATAAGCGTAAAGCCCTTGCGGCTTTTTGTTCCGGAAGAACGCATTTTACTGTCTGCATGCGCGGAAATCTTTTCGTTCATAGTAAAAATGTTTCTGTTTTTCATTTATGACAACCTCCCTTACGATCTGACCTTTCAGACCAACCCATGTGTACCCTATGTACACAGCAAAATTTAGTCAATGAAATCATTAAACATCGGGTGTGAAAATAGTATGGATATTCCACTCCTTACGCTTAATTTTATCAGAAATAATGGGCTTTTTCAATACTTTTTCAATAGTTCGTCAAAAATTCAGCCTTTGTATACCAAATACATAAAACGGGTACTTTATCAAGGTGAGCTTTGGTAAATTGTACAAAACAAATGTGTTCAAAAGCCGAAAATCAAAAGCGTTTATTGAACGCAGATGACAAAATATTAATGTTGGTCATACCACGTTCTTTTTCGATAAGTGTATGTTAATAATCAAATTACTTCATAGCAAAATATTCAAAAATACACTGAAAATCCTGTCTATTTAAGCAACAAAGAAATATTGCACAGAAATTTGTATGTATTTTGTACAATTATTTGCATTGAAAATAATAGCATATCTATTGTATAATTATAACGTATCATAGCGTGATTATGCCTGCTGTCAGTGCGGGCGTTGTCACAGACATTGGTCGGAAATATTATTTAGGGTGGTGCAATCACAAAATGTCAAAATATGTAATTGTTCAGGTGTCTAAGTATTACGCTTGCATTACACCTGCTGAAACAGGAAAGCAGTTTGTCAGCAGCGGAAACGATCGTAACGCAAAGAAGCCTGATTATGAGGTGACTTTTAAAGAGCCCCTTGTTGTTTTCCTTCCCGATAATCTCAGAGGTCAGGCGTGGAATTTCCCAAGAGAGCTTGCAGAGGTTATAAGAATGGCAATGAGAAGTGCCAGAATCGACATTAAAGATGTTATTCTCTGCGCAGAGGGAGATCAGATCATTAGCCAGGAGTATCAGCATACGCCGGCAAAGGATAAGTACCTCAAGATCTTTGCAGAAAACGAGGCAAGAGCTCTTGTAAATGATGATATTGCGAATTATTCGCTTATCAACTGTGAGTACGGTTCAGGCTACCAGAAGGCAGAGGATAACGCACAGCTCAGTGCTAACGTGTATATTATGCCGAAGTCTTATGTTGAAGAGCTTAAAAGCGCATTCAGAGAGCAGTCTATGAACCTGTTCAAACTCATACCTCCGACCGTTAGTATGATAAAAATGGCTCAGACAGGCATTTACAGCTACGATAAGTCGGTTGCTCTCATAAGCCTTGACTACTGCTCGGCAAGACTTCTTGTTATGCAGAAGGGTGTTCCCGTTTATGCTCACTCATTCGCACTTCCTATGGGCGATATAGTAAATATATTTGCAAACGATCAGAAGTGTTCATTGGAAGAGGCTTTTGAAGTAATCAGAAAATACGGCGTCGGAATTTCTGAAAAATGTAATTCTGTTCAGGCAGGCAGAGAAATGCGTCAGACCTTCGAGAACTTCTCGAATGAAGTTGTTCGTAACCTGCGTATGGTGCTTTTGAGCTGCCGTATTGAGCTTGACCAGATATATGCAAGTGACTTTGTTGCTTATATTCCGGGCTTGCTCAAGCATCTGAGAACTATCAGCGTTCAGGCTGATGAGATCAATCTTATTTCCGATGCATTTACATCTCTTACAAACGTTCCTATGATAACAAAAGAAGCAGACGAGGCAGGATATAAGACTGCTTGCTTCTATACATATCTCTATCTTGTTAACAGCGGCGGCGCAAGCGAGAATAACCTTGCAATTATTTCAGGCGGCAAGAGCGTTGACCTTACCGCAGTAAGCACAGGCCTTGTCAACCTTATTGCGATCGGTGTTGCTGTTGTGGCAGTTGGTATCATGGCATTTATCGGCTTGAAATCATACGGACTTGAGGTTCGTGCCCAGAACGATGAAGCAAAGCGAAACGACCCGAAATATAACGAGATAAAAAGTTTGTTATCTAAGCAAGCAGATCTGAGAGATAAAATGGCTCACGTTGACGAGGATCTTGCCCAGCTTCCTTCTCCGAATGCTGAGGTCGGCAATATGCTGGAAGAAGTATTCACTCAGCTTACCGAAAACGTTGTATTTGTAAAGAACTACAATATCAACAGCGACAATAATACCATCACCACCAACTTTATTGTTGAACGTCTTGAAGATTATACGCAGCTTACAGAAGACATTAAGCAGAATGGATTCTTTGCTATCGAAGTGCCGATGAATACATCGAGAAACAGCAAAGACGATACATGGAATGTAAGTCATACATTTAATGTTGTTGGCTATATAACTGAAGAAGAAACAGAAGATGGTGAATTTGACGGTCATCATACAGATATAAGCCACGGCACAAACTATGACCAGATGCTTGAATCAATGCAGGGAGGAGATTAAACCATGGCAAGCAATAAGAATACTAACAGTAAAAAAGTACCGGGTGCTGCAATTGCGTTGGTTCTTGTAATAATTGCAGTTGTGGTATTTATACCTACGGTTTATAATCCTTATAAGAGAAAGAAACCGGAAATGGATAAGGTACATCAGGAGATCGTAGAAGAGATCCAGATGTATGAAGACTCTATCAAAAATCAGAAGAGCATTGAGGACGAGATCTCAAATCTTGAGATACAGTGGGAAGACTTCAAAGAGGAAATGTTTGTCGATGCAGACGCTTCTCTTAAAGATATAAATACTAAGGTTGATGAATACGGATTCGATCTTACATCGTTCAAGAGAGGTAAACCTGCGCAGGATCCGAGCGGCGCAGTAAGCTTTACCGGATCTCCTCTGTATTACGTAAACCTTACTATTGCCGGTTACTCTGATGAAGAAACTCTGCTTAAGCTTCTCAAATTCATTGAAGAGGAATCTGTCGGACATTATTATGTAAAGACATTCTCTGCAACCACTTTGAGTGCAGATAAGAAGGTATCCGAAACTATCACTGCTTCGGAAGGCGATTTCCAGGTGAATATGAGCGTTTATCTGTATTACTACGTTGATATAGAAACAACAGAGTAAGTTGTATATGATCGAAAATATTAATATAATATTGTCTGTGATATTAGCGGTGCTCGGTCTTGCACTGGGCCCGCTTAATTGCAGGATATTGAACAAGATCCCCGCAAAGTGGCTTTGTGATTACGATGAGAAACCGTCAAAGGAGCTTTTGTCGGGCAAAAGATATAAGATAAAGCCTCATGGAATAGCTATGAGCCTGACTCTTGCAGTAGTCTTTGCAATTACAGGCTTGACAGCAGATATTTCAGTCACATTTCCCATAGTAATAATATTGCTGTTTGTTTTGATGCTTATTTCCGCAGCCGATGCAAAATATACGATTATTCCCGATGAGTTTACAATTGCCGCCGCAGTGCTGTCACTTATTTTTGCCGTGATCGATTTGTTCACTGCACAAAATTTTATCACGACGTGGTATGCACCGATATTAGGCGGATTGTGCGGTGGTGCTGTATTGATCGTTATGGATCTGTTTTCTACCTTAATATTCAAAAAAACGGGCTTCGGATTTGGCGACGTTAAGCTTTTAGCAGCCCTGGGCGTAATGTTTGGATTTAAGTACATTTTTATTTTGCTTGTACTTGCGTGTTTTGCGGCTGCTTTTCATTTTGTTGTTATTATATTTGCGGGTAAAGCCAAAAAGGGAATATATCTTCCCATGGGACCTTATATTTGTGTGGGTGCATGGCTTGTAATAATTTTGCAGCCATATTTCGAGTCTGTTATGAATATGTATAAGAGCCTGATGGAAATGCAGGTTCTGCCTTGATAATACCCGTGTAATACACGGGTAAATAATGTTATGAATATCTTATATTGATTTTATATACTAACATCTAACTTAATAAATCAAAATTTAAAAAGGAGTCCTGGTAAATGAGAGCAAGCAATTTGAAAATTGGTCAGATCCTTATCAACATGGGTGCAATTACTCCCGATCATCTTGACCAAGCGCTTAGTATGCAAAAGCAGAATAATTTGCGATTGGGCGAAATTCTGATCAAAGAAAAAATGTGCGAAGAAGAAAAGGTTTGTTTTGCATTGTCAAAGCAGTTTTCTATTCCGTTTGTAGATCTTGACGAAATAGAATTAAAAGACGAGCTTTCAAATCTGATCTCATCGGAAATGGCTGAGCAGTGTCTGGTAGTTCCGCTTGAGCTTAATGACAGAGTATTGACTATTGCTGTTGCCGATCCCCTTGATTATAAAGGACTTAACAGAATTCAGACTACAACAAAAATGCAGCTTCAGACAGTTATTGCTGCTCCTTCTCAGATACATAAGGCTCATCAGGCTTTGTACGCTTCAAAAAGAGCGTATGACGAGGCTCGTGACTTTATTCAAAGCCAGGCAAGCCAGGCAGGTAAAGAAGACGAGATCGACGCTGCAAAATCTGCTGCCGACGATCAGCCGATCATTCGTTTTGTTAACAACATGATCGAAGAAGCCGTAAGACTTAAAACCTCCGATATTCATATAGAACCGATGGAAGAAGTAATGCTTATTCGTTTCAGAATAGACGGTAAGCTTCAGAAATATATGGAAACAAGCTCACAGCTTGCACCGTCGGTCACATCTCGTATAAAGTTTATCGGCGGTATGAACATCGCAGAAAAACGTATCCCTCAGGACGGTCGTATCAATTACAGAGTTGGCAACACCGAGGTAGATATGCGTATTTCGATCCTTCCCGTTGTATTCGGCGAGAAGGTCTGCGCCCGTATTACGACCGCTATCGGTCTGAAAATGGATAAATCCGCAATCGGATTTCTGCCTGAGAACCTTGAAAAATTTGATAGACTTCTCAACCAGAACAGAGGTATTATCCTCGTAACGGGAGCTACCGGTTCCGGTAAATCTACAACTCTTTATACAGGTCTTAAGGGTGTTATGAGAGAAGATATTAACATCATCACCGTTGAGAACCCTGTCGAAATGATCATCCCCGGAATCAACCAGGTTGATATTAACGCAAAAGCAGGTCTTACATTCGCAAGCGCACTTCGTTCAATTCTTCGTCAAGACCCCGATATTATCATGATCGGTGAGATTCGTGATAAGGAAACTGCCGAAATCGCTGCATCTGCCGCTGTTACAGGTCACTTGGTTCTTTCTACACTGCATACATATAATGCTGCTTCATCTATTATCCGTCTTGTAGATATGGGCGTTGAGCCGTTCATGGTATCCTCTACGGTAATCGGTGTTATTGCTCAGCGACTTGTTCGCCGTCTTTGCGTTAACTGCAAAGAGCCTTATATTGCTGGCGCAAGAGAGCTTGAGCTTTTGGGTATCGACGATACGAGTATTGAGTTAAAGCTGTACAGAGCTCCGGAGGGCGGCTGCGAACGCTGCAACAGAAGCGGACACAAAGGACGTCTTGCAGTTCATGAGATACTTATGGTTTCTCCTGCTATCAAGCGTGCTATTCAGCAAGACAAGGCAACAGAAGATATTAACGATATAGCTATTGAAGAGGGTATGATCTCGATGAGAGAGAACCTGAGAATGAATGTTATCAGCGGTATTATTTCTCTCGAAACGATGATGGAAGCTGCAAGCGAAGATATGCTTTAATAAAATAGTACTAAAAAATTACGAAAACATAAAAATTATTGTTGTAAATATAATTTTTATGTGATATAATCAAAATAGATTGTTGACTGCTGAGGTCAATATGTAATACCGAGGCAAATGGTGTTTGCTTTGGTTTCAAAACTACCTGATTGGGGGAATTACAAAATGGATTTTATTTCTATGGTTAAGGAAGCCGTTGAAGCAGGCTGCTCCGATATCCATATGTCTGCGGGCAACTGCCCTGCATACAGACTTCACGGACAGATGAGATACTGGGAAGGCGATCCGCTTACCGATGAAGATGTTACATATATGATAAGCCAGGTTCTTAACAAAGAGCGTTTCGATATATTTATGGAAACATGCGATGTCGATGGTGCTGCTACTATTGAAGGCTGTTCTCGTTTCAGAATCAATGCTTTCAGAACGAGAAACGGCGCATCTCTCGTAATGCGTGTTATCAACGAAACAACTCCCGAGCTTGATAAGCTTAATCTTCCTGCATCTATTGCAAAAATACTTGAACTTAAAGAAGGTCTTGTACTTGTAACAGGTCCTACAGGTTCGGGTAAATCTACAACTCTTGCTGCTATCGTTCATCAGATCAACAGAGAGAGAAACCTTAACATCGTTACTATCGAAGACCCTGTTGAGTATTTGCACCGTCCTATTGGCTGCGTTATAAATCAGCGTGAGATCGGTCCCGACAGCCGTTCTTATCATACAGCTCTTCGTGCCGTACTTCGTGAAGACCCCGATATTATACAGATAGGTGAGATCCGTGACTTCGAGTCTGTATCGATCGCATTGTCGGCAGCAGAAACAGGTCACTTGGTATTCTCCACACTTCATACAGAGGGCGCAGCTAAAACTGTTGACCGTCTTGTTGATATGTTCCCTGCCGCTCAGCAGCGTCAGGCTTTGGGTCAGATCTCTACATCACTAAAGTGCGTTGTATCGCAGAGACTTCTTCCGAGAAGCGATATTCCCGGACGTATCGGTGCATTTGAGATCATGTTCGTAAACAGTGCTATTTCAAACCTTATTCGTGAAAATAAGATCGCAATGATAGAGCAGGTTATTGAAACAAGTAAGGGTTCGGGTATGATCACCAGAAACAAGAGTATCGAAATGCTTCTTAACAGAGGCTATATTAACCAGCAGACAGCCCGTGAGTATAGCTTCGATGTTAGTGAAAGCGACCAACAGATGAACGGCGGAATGCCGGGTGCAAAGCCGCCTTACGGTGCAGCCGCTATGAACCGAAGATGAGGTGAATTACATTGAAATACAGCTATCTTGCTATTGACGGCAAAAATAAAAAGTACAGAAGTGAAGTTACCGCAGAAAGCCGAGAGGACGTAAAAAGAATCCTTGCAGAACGTGGTATGACCGCTATTGAGATCAGTGAAACAAAAGACTCCATTGCGGGTGACGATCAAACTAATGTGCCCTGGTATCAAAGGGATATTCAGACAAAAGATATTCATGATATTGAACTGCCAAAGAAAAAGGTACTTACCACCATGCACCAGATGGGTATCATGATGAAATCAGGTATTTCACTTTCAATGGCTATGGAAGTATTGCTTGATACCGAAGCAGACAGGACAATGAAAAGAATCCTGAATATCGTATCAAGCGAGCTTTACAATGGTGTTCCGCTGTCACAGTCAATGGGTTCGTTTAAAACATTCCCTGAGATCGTAATAAGCCTTGTTGCTGCCGGTGAAGCAAACGGACGTCTTGATATGGCTTTTGATAACGCAGCAGATATTCTGCACAGAGAAATTGCTCTTTCAAGTAAAGTTAAAAGTGCAATGATGTATCCTGCTTTCCTTATGGTTTTGACACTTGCCATGATCATTGTAATGTCAATGTTCGTTTTGCCTTCGTTTGCTAACGTATTCTTGTCATTCGGTTCTGATCTTCCTGCAATTTCAAAAGCGGTTATGGGATTCTCTGATTTCATGTTGGACTTCTGGTGGCTATTAGCGATAATTATTGTAGGCTTGGTATTTGGTTTCAGAGCTTTGCTTCAGTATAATGACGCTTTTGCTATGTGGCTTGCAGAGTTTCTTCTTAAATTCCCGATCATCGGTGACGTATTGAGAAATACATATATTGCTCGTTTCTGTAATATTATGGCTACTCTTACAGACGCAGGTGTTAGTATTCTTAAAGCACTTGAGCTTTCAAGAGATGTTGTATCCAACATATTTATGAAAGACTGTTTGAGTCAGGTTATTGAAGATGTTAAGATAGGTACTCCTATCAACGTATCTATGAGCCATTATCCTGTATTCGATTCTATTCTCGTATCAATGGTACGTGTAGGTGAAGAATCAGGTATGTTCTCCGATGCAATGCACAAGATGGCAGACCTCTATCAGGAGCAAGCCGATGAATCTACACAGCGTCTTACAGACGCAATGACACCTGTTATGACAATTATCGTTGCAGGTATCGTTGGTGTAGTTGCTGTATCTATCGTTATGCCTATGTTCGGCATGTATGGTGTTGTTGCAGAATCTTCCAACTAATTCTGATAATATCCAAGAAACCTTTCATAATAAAAAGAGAAAGTCCGATGGTAAAAAGTCGGACTTTTTCTTTTATTTTTATTGTGTACATTGCATATAATCAAGGGTTATCATTATTCAAAAGCTTTTTGGTATGGTTCTTTTAGCCTGTTTATATAAAGTCAAGGGCACTTGTGATGTTTCCGATATTTTATATTCTATCAAGAGTTTTTATCTATATTTCAAAGGACATCGACTTTGATGTTGAAAATGAAAAAAAGATAACAGGATACTTAAGGAACTGTGCAGAAATAACTTGTGCATTTATTCTTGTCTAATTCGTCCTGTGTGTCGTTGCAATACCTTGAAATACGACAGTATTCCTGCGGCATTGCGCCTAACACAGAACAAATTA
>JAFOMO010000231.1 GCA_017418905.1 Clostridia bacterium
CTGTTTTTGAAATTCACCCCTAAAAGGGCTGGAGTGCGCCTGCGGCGATTGTGGGGACGCTGTCCCCACACCCCTGCAAGCCTTTTGAAAAAGGCTTGACCGAAAACTTATTTGTTGGTTTTTGCACAGTCTGCATTGCAAATTAGAATTAGAGAAGGAAGATCAAAATGGATATAATCGAACTCGCAAGAGAATTAGGCAAGGCTGTTCAGCAGGACGAGGACTACATCAAAATGAGAATAGCCGAGCAGAACAGTGAAAGCGATGAAGAGCTTTGCGAGCTTATCGCAAAGAATAACAGTATAAGAGATATGATAAGCGATGAGGCTTGCAAGCCCGACAGAGACGCCGTAAAACTGCAGGAGCTGAACCGTGAAATGCGCAAGGTCTATGCAGAGATCATGTCTAACGAGAATATGGCAGAGTTTACAAAGCTGCGCCGGCAGTTTGACGTTAAAATACACAGAGTGCTTGCTATTATTCAAAACTCCGCTATGGGTGAAGACCCCGAAACTACCGACTTGTCACAGGGCTGTTCGGGCAGCTGCTCAAGCTGTTCGGGCTGTATGTAACAGTACCAAAGAGGTGTAAACATGGCAGACATTTCGCCAATGATGCAGCAATACCTGTCAATAAAAGAAAAGAATAAAGACTCTATTCTGTTTTTTAGATTGGGCGATTTTTACGAGATGTTTTTTGACGACGCTATTCTTGCCTCTCGTGAGCTTGACCTTACCCTGACAGGGCGAGACTGCGGCAGAGAAGAAAGAGCACCGATGTGCGGAGTGCCGTTCCATAGCTGTGAGACTTATATCGCAAAGCTTGTGTCAAAGGGCTATAAGGTCGCTATCTGCGAACAGACAGAAGACCCTGCTACTGCAAAGGGCATTGTAAAGCGTGAGATCATCAGAGTTATCACTCCGGGTACCGTGCTTGAAGATACTATGCTCGACGAGTCAAAAAACAATTATATATGCTCTGTGTTCTCGCATGACGATAAGTTTTATCTTGCGTTCTGCGATATTTCAACGGGCGAGTTATACGCAACTCAGACAGAGGTCACAGACGAGGGTACGTCTTTGAAAAGCGAGCTTTCAAGATATTCCCCGAGTGAAATTCTTGTCGGCGGTCAGGTCGAAAAGCTTTCCTGCGTAAAGGAGTTTATCAGCGACAAGCTGCATGCAATGGTTGAAATGCCCGATGAAGAGTACTTCTCGATAGATACCGCAGAGAAATGTCTGCTTGAACAGTTTGAAGTGAATGCTTTGTCCGAGCTTGAATTACAGTCCGGCTCAGGGTTAGTTTGCGCTTTGGGCGCATTGATAAGATACCTGAAAATCACTCAGATAACGGGGCTTAAACGTATAAACAGACCCGAAACCTACGGTGAGAACCGCTTTATGCGCCTGGACTACAATACCAGGCGAAACTTAGAGCTTACCGAAACTATGAGGTCAAAGGAGAAAAAAGGCTCGCTTTTGTGGGTGCTTGACCGCACAAAAACCTCAATGGGAAAAAGACTTCTCAGAAGATATATAGAACAGCCGCTTATGAGCTGCGGACAGATAACAAGACGATTGAACGCAGTTGAAGAGCTTGTAAAGGACGCAGCATTGCGAGGAGATATTGCCGCCGCTTTATCGGGTATGCCCGATATTGAACGGCTTATGACAAAAATAGTATACGGCTCGGCAAACGGCAGAGATCTGAGGGGGCTTTTTTCAGCTTTGGAAAAGCTGCCCGAACTAAAAGACTTATTGACCTCTGTACAGTCGGGCGAGCTTACGACAATTGCAAGAGATATTGATACTCTTGACGATATAAAAAAGCTTATAGATCAGTCTGTCAGCGAAGACCCGCCTTTTTCGATACGTGAGGGCGGTATGATAAAAACAGGCTTCAACGCTCAGTTAGACGAGATCAGAGAAACTATGACAAACTCCGCAGGAGTGCTTGCACGGCTTGAAAACGAACAGCGTGAGAAAACGGGCATTCCAAAGCTTAAAATAGGGTATAACAGAGTTTTCGGATACTACATAGAGGTATCTAATTCGTATAAAAGCCTTGTACCGGGCGAATACATAAGAAAACAAACTCTTGCAAACTGCGAGCGTTATATTACCCCCGAATTAAAGGAGCTTGAAGGAAAAATTCTTGGTGCAAAAGACAGAGCCGCCGCACTTGAATACGATCTGTTTGTACAAGTGCGTGACGCCGCTGCAAATGAGCTTGAAAGAATACAGTCTGTCGCAAGGGCTGCTGCAAAGCTTGATGTTTATACTTCGCTTGCAGTTGTTGCCGTTGAAATGAGATACTGCCGCCCCGAGATAAATCTAAGCGGTGAGATGATCATAAAAGACGGACGTCACCCCGTTGTGGAAGCTTTACTCAAAGACGTAAGGTTTGTTCCGAATGACGTACACCTCGACAACAGCGACAACAGAGCCGCTATTATTACAGGTCCGAATATGGCAGGAAAGTCAACATATATGCGCCAGACTGCACTTATTGTACTAATGGCGCAAATGGGTTCCTTCGTGCCTGCCGCAAGTGCGGAAATATCTGTCACGGACGCTATATTTACAAGAGTGGGAGCAAGCGACGATCTTGCAAGCGGACAGTCTACCTTTATGGTAGAGATGAACGAGGTAGC
Source organism: Clostridia bacterium (assembly GCA_017418905.1). Taxonomy (GTDB): domain Bacteria; phylum Bacillota; class Clostridia; order Oscillospirales; family Acutalibacteraceae; genus RUG592. Next base: position 2,654 of record JAFOMO010000231.1, read on the forward strand.
CGACATTCTGAAAAACGCAACGAAGGACAGCCTGCTTATTCTTGACGAGATAGGCAGGGGAACATCTACCTTTGACGGTATGAGCATAGCAAGAGCCGTACTTGAATATGCCGCAGGACAAAAGACATTGGGCGCAAAAACGCTCTTTGCAACGCATTATCACGAATTGACGGTTATGGAGGATCAGCTTGACGGTGTGAAAAACTACAACATAGCTGTAAAAAAGCGCGGGGACGATATTACCTTTTTAAGACGAATAGTTCCGGGAGGAGCAGACGACAGCTACGGCATTGAGGTCGCAAAGCTTGCGGGGCTGCCCGAGTCGGTAATAACCAGGGCAAAGGCAGTATTAAAGGAGCTTGAAACAGGCAAAAAGACAGGCAGACAGCCGAAGAAAAAGACAATAGAGCAGCCGTCACAGCAAATGCAGTTTGAAAATATGCACGCCTCTCCTGCCGAGGAATTTATAAGAAGGATAGACCTTAATGCTTTGACTCCGATAGAGGCGCTTAATAAGCTTTATGAGCTTAAAAAGATATGTGAGCTTTAATTTAAAGTGGAGACTGTTACTGTTAAAGTGGAGAGTGGAAAGTGGAAAGTGGAAATGCGCGGTCAAACATAATAAAACCAATACTTCATAGCACGCAGTCAAAATTCATTCTACGTTACACTAAAAGGTAAATGCTATTCAAAAAGAATTGCAAGCAACTAATGCACAGTCTGAATTGAAAATAATTCCACTTTCCACTTTCAAAATTCCACTTTTTATATTAGTGTGTGAGGTTTTATGGGTAAGATAAATGTTCTCGATAAGCACGTAGCCGAGCTTATCGCCGCAGGTGAGGTCGTTGAAAGACCGTCATCTGTAATAAAAGAGTTAGTCGAAAATTCGGTCGATTCCGGCGCAACGGAAATTACAATAGAAATACAAAACGGCGGTACTACACTTATGCGTGTGAGCGACAACGGCAGCGGCATTATGCGTGACGACATAAGAAACGCTTTTAAACGTCATGCCACAAGTAAAGTTAAAATTGCGCAGGATCTTGATTCAATAGGCACTTTAGGCTTCCGTGGTGAGGCACTTGCCTCGATCTCTGCGGTTGCCAAGGTGGAGCTTATTACAAGGTCGTCAGCCGATGAAATAGGCACGCATTACGTCATTGAGGGCTGTGACGAGGTATTAATGGAAGATTCAGGCTGTCCGCTTGGTACTACCTTTATTGTTAAAAATCTTTTCTATAACGTGCCTGCACGAATGAAGTTTCTCAAAAAGAATGTTTCTGAGGGCAACGCAGTTGCCTCGGTAGTCGAAAAAATGGCTTTGTCGCACAGCGAAATAGCTTTTACCTTTATCAGAGAAAACAAACAGGTGCTTGTTACCTCGGGTGACGGAAATCTCAAAAACTGCATATACTCCGTTCTGGGCAGTGAGTTTTCCCGTTCATGCGTTCCTGTGAATTACGAGCTTAACGGTGTTGCCGTAAAGGGCTTTGTTACAAAGCCGCAGTCTGCACGCTCAACTCGTGCGTATGAAAACTTTTTCATAAACGGACGCTTCGTGAAAAGCAGAACTGCCGCCGCCGCTTTGGAAGAAGCCTGCAAGGGTATGGTAATGGCGGGCAAGTTTCCGGGGTGCGTTCTTCATCTGAACGTGTCCTTTGAAACAGTCGATGTAAATGTTCACCCTGCAAAGATAGAGGTTCGCTTTGTAAACGAAAAGCCTGTTTTTGAAGCGGTGTATTACGGTGTCAAGTCTGCAATTGTCGCAAATGATACGGTAAAGCCCATAAATATCGGCACAAATCAAGCAGGCTCGGGTCTTGTCGATAAGTACTCATATCAGAAGCCCTTTTCAATGTCTGCTTATCAGACGGAAAAGCTTTCAAACAGCACTCCCGTAATAAGACCGTCTGCAAGAGAGCTGCCCGACAAAAGAGCTGTCAAAAATTACGGCGATCTTATCGAGTACGCCGCAAATATCGGGCAGGCGGCAAAAAATTCAGCTTCTTCGGATATGCCGTTTTTGGGGGAGAGTACCTCGCAGACTGTTATACTGCGTAATAAAAATATCAACATCTATACTGATGATGATGTACAAGTGAAGTATGATAAAACTTCTGCCGCCGTAAGTACGCAGTGTAAGCAGGAAAAGGAATCGCCTGTTCCTGATGATACTTCCGGTACAGAAAAAATTGAAAGCAAACAAGACGGAACTGCGGCGGTATCAGAGAATACTCAAAGCGAAAGCAGCAGTGATAACGAAAAGAGCGCAGGCGACAGTATTCCTCAGATTATACCCCGAAAAAATGATAATATAAAATATATAGGCGAGGCTTTTTCAACGTATATTATCATACAAAAGGACAACGAGCTTATTCTCGTAGATAAACACGCACTTCACGAGCGTATTATCTATGAACAGCTCAAAAGGGAGAAGGGCAAAAAGTACGCTCAGTATCTGCTTGAACCGCAGGCGGTACAGCTAACGCCCGAACAGCATTTTGCTGTTATCGACAACAGGGAGCTGTTCCTTGAATCGGGCTTTGAAATTGACGATTTCGGGTCAAATACCGTTCTTGTGAGAACTGCACCGTCATTTATCAATGCTTTTGAAGCCGCCTTGACAGTTGAAGAAATGGCAGAGTATATTTTGCAGAACAAGAAAAATATCGAGTCTGAATATACCGACTGGCTGTATCACAATATAGCCTGCCGCAGTGCCGTAAAGGGCGGCGATAAAAGCACTCCCGAAGAGCTTATCAAGCTTTACAGTATGATAGATGATGATCCGAACTACCGCTATTGTCCTCACGGGAGACCTACTTCAATGTCGCTTTCAAAATATCAGCTTGAAAAACAATTTGGCAGGATACAGTAATATGGATAAAAAAATAGACGTGATTTCGGTAATAGGTCCTACCGCCTCCGGCAAAACAAGGCTTGCCGTAGAGATCGCCCTTAAATATGGCGGCGAGGTAGTGTCTGCCGATTCTATGCAGATATATAAAAATATGAATATTGCCACTGCAAAGCCGACACTTGACGAAATGTGCGGAGTACCTCATCATATGATAGGTTTTTTAGATCCCGAACAGACGTTCAGCGTCGCACGCTTTACCGAGCTTGCAGGGCAGGTCATACGAGATATAAACAGCAAAGGGAAGATACCCGTCATATGCGGCGGTACGGGCTTGTATGTGGATTCGCTCCTTAATAACATCGAGTTTGCGCAGGGCGATGTTGACGAAGAACTAAGAGAAGCTTTATACAAAAAAGCAGAGCAGGAGGGCGTGCAGTCGCTCATTGATGAGTTGTCGGAGTTTGACCCTTTGGCGGCTGAAAATATGAACACGGGTAATATCAAGCGTATTGTAAGAGCAATTGAGATATACCGCACAACGGGAATTACCTTGACAGAACAGAACAGACGTTCTAAAATGAGAGGTACGCCGTATAACCCCGTGAAAATAGGGCTTAAAGCCTTAGACAGACAATATTTATACGACAGGATAAACAAGCGTGTTGATATTATGGTACAATGCGGACTGCTTGAAGAGGCGAGAGAGTTTTACGCAGCAGAGTGCGGAAAAACCGCTGTCAAGGCGATAGGCTATAAAGAGCTTGAGCCGTATATCAAAGGCGAGACAACACTTGAAGAGGCTTTGGAAGAGCTTAAAAAGCAGACAAGACGATATGCGAAAAGACAGCTCACATGGTTTATGCGTGACAAAGAGATTAAATGGTTTGATATAGATACATATTCCGATACGCAGAAGCTTGATGAAGATGTATTTGCTTATATAGAAAAAACACTCGCTGAAAGGGGGCATGCTTGTGGATGATTTTGAAGAGAAGTATTTGTCTGTTCAACCCGAAGAAGCCGAAGAAACGCCCTACCGCAGACGATACAGAAAAAAGAAAAAGCGTTTTCCTTTGGGTAAGATATTCGGAACTATACTTATTGCTTTTCTTGTTGTGTATTTTTCGATAGCGGTTTATACCTCGAATTTTTCCGTAATGCAGACAGAACAGACGACTTATATCTCACTGAGCGATTATATAGAAGTTAACGCATTTGCTGTGCGGCGAGAGGAGTATATTCAGAATACAAAAGAGGGGATACTTTCTTATATCATCAGCGACGGTGAAAAGGTCAACGCAAAGGGTGCAGTAGCCAGGATGTTTGCAAGCGAAAGCGACGTTGAAGCGCAGCAGAAGTACGACAGTATAAACAGCGAGCTTTTAAAGCTTAAACAGCTTGTAAACGCAGAGAACAATATGTTTGTCGATCTCGATACCGTTGACGCTCAGATCGTATATAATACGGGCATATATAAAAACACGGTTCAAAGCGGCAGACTTAACCGTATCAATGACATAAAGCTGGAGCTTTTGCAGCTTTATAACGAGAGAGCCGTTATCACATCGGGTGCGGCAAACTTTCAGCCGAGAATAGATCAGCTTGAAGAGGAGCTTGCCTCAATATCTCTGCCGCAGAGTTTGGGCGAGGTAAAAAGCAAGCACTCGGGCGTTTTTGTTTCGTCAACAGACGGCTATGAGCTGTCTGTCGATTACGACAGGGCAGAACAGCTCACCGCCGCCGAGCTTGCTGGCAGGGTAAAAAAAGATCCTCCCTCAGACGCTGTGGGCAAGGTCATTACAAATCCTAACTGGTATCTGCTGTGTCCCGTTACAAGCGAACAGGCTGCTGCGGCGGCAGGCGCAGACGGGACGGTAACTATCTCGATACCGAAGGTAATTTCATACGCAATACCGGGCACGATAGTTGTTGTTAATCAAGGCTCTAAAACAGAGGACGGTCTTATGATAATCAAGTGCGACTATATGGACGGCTCTCTTGCAAATATCAGAGAAGAAGAGATAACAATAAAAACACTCGATTACAAGGGTCTGAGAGTAAACAGACGTGCGGTTCACGACAATTATGTTACTGTGCAGGACTATGACGAAAACGGCGATGTTAGCGGTTCGCACGAAGAGAGAGTACAGGGCGTTTATGTTATTTACGGAAACAAGCTTGTTTTTGAGGAGATAAATATTATCTATTCCGAAAAGGATTTTGTTATATGCGACACATCTTTAGACGGACTTAAAACAGGCAGTACAATTAAGCTGTATGATGAAGTTGTTGTGCAGGGAAAGGAGCTATACGATGGAAAAGCTGTCAGATGAACTGAAGGCAAAAATGGAATCGGTTGAGTATAATTATGCCGTAATAGAAGAAAATATTTCTGAGGCGGCAGAGAAAAGCGGAAGAAAAAGAGATGATATTATATTTTTAGCCGCTACAAAAACAGTTTCTTCCGAGGTGATAAACCACGCTGTCGGGTGCGGACTTAAATATATCGGTGAAAACAGAGTGCAGGAGCTTCTGAGCAAGTATGACGAGTACGACTTGTCAAGGTGCGATCTCCAGTTTATAGGTCACCTGCAAACAAATAAAGTCAGACAGATAATTGATAAGGTATCACTTATACAGTCTGTCGGGGGTGAAAAGCTTGCCCGTGAAATTGCCCGTCAGGCTAAAGCACATAACAAAATAATGGATGTTCTGATAGAGGTAAATATCGGCAGAGAAGAAAATAAGTCGGGAGTAATGCCCGAACAGCTTGAAGAATTATTATACAACGCAAGTCAAATTGACGGCATTTGCGTTAAAGGACTAATGGCGATACCGCCTATTTGCACCGAAAAATCTCAAATTTGTAAATATTTTGAGAATATGCACCGCATTTTTATTGACATTTCGAGTAAAACAATAGATAATATTTCTATGGATTATCTTTCAATGGGAATGTCAGACGATTACAGCGAAGCTATCGAGTGCGGAGCAAATATGGTGAGAGTCGGTTCGGCATTGTTTGGTAAAAGAATTTATAAATAAGGAGAGTTGTAAATGCAAGGCAAGGATATTTTAGAAAAGCTGAAACAAATGTGGAACACTCCTGATGACGAGTATGAGTATGAAGACGAGAAGGCTGCAGTAAAAGCTCCCGTCACGCCCGCTGTCGAAGAAGATTATTACGAGGAAGAAGAGCCTGCTCCCGTCAAGGAGTCGCCGCGAATACCGTTTATCGGCAGTCAGAGCAATAAAGTTATGAATATAAACACCACAACAAAGCTTCAGGTCGTAATGTTCACCCCCGACAGATTCAGCGACGAAACAAGAAAAATTGCCGACGAGCTTATGAAGCAGCATACTATTATTCTTAATCTTGAAAATACAAATAAGGATAATTCAAGACGTATAATCGACTTTATGAGCGGTGCGGCTTATGCAAGCAGAGGAAAGATAAAGCGTGTTGCAACAAGCACTTTTCTTGTAATTCCTTACGGTGTTGATATTACAGGCGACGACATTCTCGGACAGCTTGAAAATAACGGCGTTTATCTGTAAATGAAAGAGCAGAGATGTACAAACGGCGAAGAGAGAATTTTTTCTCTGCATATTGATGATATGATCGTACTGTCCGACAAGAGAAACAGGGTGTGTTATTCCGATTTTTTAAACGATCGCTGTTTGTCGATAGCGTTGGACGTACTCAGGCGCAGAGGTATAACAGACTATATGCTTTGGGGCGGCTATGAAAATGCCGAAAGAGTAATGCTTGCGGTCTATCCCGAATACCAAAAGCCCGAAGAGAAGGAGTTCCCTATCGAATGTATAGGTATGAAATACCGAAAGAGCGACGAATTATCTCACAGGGATTTTTTGGGTTCTCTTATGGCTTTGGGACTAAAGCGTGAAGCGGTGGGCGATATTGTCATAACAGAAGGTATGGCGGCTGTTTTTGTAAAGTCGGAGCTTGCGCCCTATGTTCGCTCACAGATAAGCAAGATAGGCAGAGTAGGCATTGAGTTTACGGAGTATACTCCCGAGCTGTCATTTAAAAGCGTTGATTTTGACGAGTATACACGAACAGTGCCGTCTTTGAGGGCAGACGCTGTTGTATCTGCCTGTACGGGACTTAGCCGTTCAAAAGCTCAGAAAGCCGTTGAGTCGGGGCTTGTTGCAGTGGGCGGCAGTATCGTTTATGATGCCGACAGAAAAATTGATGATAAGGATAAAATATCTGTAAGGGGCAGCGGAAAATTCATTGTGGAATTTGACGGTGCGACAAGCAAAAAGGGAAGATATATACTTATTGTGAAAAAATACAAATAGCTATATTTATTTAAAGTGGAAATTGGAAAGTGGAATTACGCAGTCAAGCATAATAAAACCAAAGTTGCATCGCACGCAGTCAAAATTCTTTCTTTGTTATACTAAAGGTTAATGATATTCAAAAAGTTTTGCAAGCAGCAATTCCACTTTCCGCTTTCCAAATTCCACTTTTAGTATAGGAGGAATACATATGCTTACAGCCGAGCAGATAAAAAAAGTCAGCTTCCGCAAGGCGAGTATCGGCGGATACCGCACAGACGAGGTTGATGAATTTTTAAATGAAGCGGCTAAAACCTTTGAGGCACTGAAAAAAGAGAATGACGCTCTTGCCGAAAGGGTTGCCGATATTCAGAAAAAGGTAGATAAGCTTGTTGAAGATAAAGAGAGTATCAATCAGACAATGATAACCTCTGAAAAGTTTGCAAACCGCATAAAAAGCGAAGCAAAGCAGGAAGCCGAAAAAATACTGAAGGACGCAAGAGGCGAAGCCGACAGTATTATTGAGGACGCAAACAAGCGTATAATCAAAGAAAAACAGATGATAGACAAGGTATTGCAGGAGAGCGCAGGCATCAGAGAGCGTTTGATAAGACTGTTTGAACAGCAGATAGACCAGCTCAGAAAGCTGCCCGATCAGACAGACGCAGACAATCTCAAAAAAGAGCTTGATAAGCGTTATCCTACCGAAACATATTCTCAGTCTGAGGAGGCAGCGCCGATTGACGACGATACATTCAGTACCATAGAAGAAGCCGTCAAGGACGCTACCGCATCGACAGAGGAAACTGCCGCTACTGCCGCAGAGGGTACTATCGAAATTGAAAAAGCCGCATTTGAAAAGAAATTCGGTAAGCTTAAATTTGGTGATAATTACGATATAAAAACAGAATCGTAATAGTATATAGTATAATATAAGGAGAGAAAAATACAATGGCACAGGATTTTAAAGATACTATGAATTTACCTAAGACAGACTTCCCCATGAGGGCAGGTCTGCCGAAAACAGAGCCCGAAACACTTAAAGGCTGGGAAAAGGACAAAATGTATGACAACCTTATGAAGAAAAACGAGGGTAAACCGCTTTTCGTTCTGCATGACGGTCCTCCGTATGCAAACGGCGATATTCACCTCGGTACTGCTCTCAATAAGGTGCTCAAGGATATTATCATCAGACATAAGAATATGACGGGCTATAAAGCACCCTATGTTCCCGGCTGGGATACTCACGGTCTGCCCACAGAGCTTAAAGCAAGAGCAAAAGCAGGTGTCGGCAATTCCTCCGATATTTCGGTTGTTGAATTGAGAAAGCTTTGCCGTGATTTTGTTGAAGGCTATATCAACGATCAGAGAACTCAGTTCAAGCGTCTTGGCGCATTGGGCGAGTGGGAGAACCCCTATATTACACTTCTTCCCGAATTTGAGGCAAAGCAGATAGAGGTATTTGCAGAAATGGCTTGCAAGGGCTATATCTACAAGGGCTTGAAGCCCGTGTATTGGTGCGCAGACTGTAAAACAGCTCTTGCAGAGGCTGAGATCGAGTACGCAGAAGACCCCTGTCACTCTATCTATGTTAAGTTCAGAGTATGTGACGATAAGGGCGTACTCTCCGCACAGAATATTCCCGCAGACAAAACATTCTTTGTTATCTGGACAACAACTACCTGGACACTTCCCGCAAACGTGGCGATTTGCGTAGGTCCGAGATTTGATTATGTTGCAGTTAAGTGCGGCGACGAATACTACATCATGGCAGAGGACCTCTACAAAGAGGCTATGGCTGCCGCAAACAAGACAGATTACGAGGTAGCCGCAAGATTCAAAGGCTCCGATCTTGAATATATGCAGACACAGCACCCGTTCCTTGACAGAAAATCTGTTGTTATCGTGGGCGATCATGTAACGCTCGAAAGCGGTACGGGCTGCGTACATACAGCTCCCGGTCACGGTGTAGAGGACTATGAGGTATGCAGAAATTATCCCGAGATCCCGATCATTGTTCCCGTTAACGCAGACGGTATCCTTACAGAAGAGGCAGGACAGTTTGCAGGTCTTGCAACAGAGGACGCAAACAAGCCTATCGCTTTGTATCTTGAAGAAACAGGCGCACTGTTTGCGCTCCAGAAGATCATTCACCAGTACCCACATTGCTGGAGATGTAAAAAGCCTGTACTCTTCCGTGCAACAGATCAGTGGTTCTGCTCGGTTGACGACTTCAAGGACGAAACACTCGAAGCGATCAAGAGCGTTGAATGGATTCCTGCATGGGGCGAGGACAGAATTTCTTCAATGGTTCGTGATCGTAAAGACTGGTGTATCTCCAGACAGAGAAAATGGGGCGTGCCTATTCCGATCTTCTTCTGTAAGAAATGCGGTGAGCCGCACATCGAGAGAGAGGCAATGATGGCAGTTGCAGAGCTGTTCAGACAGAAGGGCTCAAACGCTTGGTTTGAGATGACTGCCGCAGAGATCTTGCCGGAGGGTACTGTATGTAAGAAGTGCGGCGGCACAGACTTTGACAAAGAAAAGGATATTATGGACGTATGGTTCGACTCCGGTTCAACTCATGCAGCCGTACTCAGAGAAAGAGAAAACCTCACATTTCCCGCAGACCTTTATCTTGAAGGCGCAGACCAGTACAGAGGCTGGTTTCAGTCGTCACTTCTTACGTCTGTTGCAACAAACGGCAAAGCACCCTATAAGACCGTTCTTACACACGGCTGGGTCGTTGACGGACAGGGCAGAAAAATGTCTAAGTCACTCGGCAACGGTATTCTTCCGAGTGAGGTAGTTGAGCAGTACGGCGCAGATATTCTCAGACTCTGGGTCGCTTCTTCCGACTATCACGCAGATATTCGTATCTCTAAGGATATTTTGAAGCAGCTTTCCGAGTCTTACAGAAAGATCAGAAATACCGCAAGATTTATCCTCAGCAACCTTTATGACTTTGATCCCGATAAGGATATGCTCCCCGTAAGCGAGCTTTATCCTATCGACAAGTGGGCACTCAACAAGCTCAACGAGCTTATCGAGAAAACAGAGGCTGCATACAACGCTTACGAGTTCCACCAGGTATATCATGCTGTTCATAACTTCTGTGTTGTTGATATGTCTAACTTCTATCTTGACGTACTCAAAGACAGACTTTATACGGAAAAGGCAGACAGCAAGCTCAGACGTGCCGCACAGAGTGCTATGTATATCATTCTTGACGCTATGACGAGAATGATAACGCCTATCCTGGCTTATACCTCGGACGAGATCTGGAAGTTTATGCCTCACGCAGCAAATGCAGACGCAAGCCACGTTGTATACAACTCAATGCCCGAAAAGGTGGCAGTTGACGTTGATAACGACTTCATTGCGCGCTGGGATAAGATCCACGAGCTCCGTGACCTGGTAAAGAAGTCGATAGAGGTTGCAGTAAACCGGAAGCTTGTTAAAACTTCTCTTGAAACTGCAATAAAGCTTAGCTGTACAGGTGATGAGTACGACTTTGTAAAGTCTGTTGAAAGCGAGCTTAAAGACGCATTTATCGTATCGGGCGTTGAGATCGTAAACGATGAGAGCGCAAAAGAGGTAAAGATCGAGGTTAACAAGGCAGAGGGCGGCAAGTGTGAACGCTGCTGGACATACAGCACGACTGTCGGACAGGACGCAGAAAATCCCTGCGTATGTGAACGCTGCTCAAAGGTATTGAGATCGCTTATATGATAAATTAATAAAAAAATACATAACGGCTTTAAGGCTCGGCTTTTAAGCCGTTATGTTTTTTAAGCGGAGGTTTAATTGTGGCAATAATCGGTATTATTTTGTTCGTACTCCTTGTTCTCGCAGATCAGCTTACAAAGCTGTATGCGCTCAATGTCGTGAAGAAAGAGGGCTATGTCGAGGTAATAAAGAACTTTTATCATCTCGTTTATGTTGAGAACAGAGGTGCGGCTTTCGGCATTATGCAGAATAAGCAGTGGTTTTTCATAATTATTACGATAATCGTTTTTGCCGTATTCGGCTATGTACTCTGCAAGTACAAAATAGAGGGAAAGCTTTTCTTTGCGGCAACGGTGCTGATACTCAGCGGCGGCTTCGGTAATCTGATAGACAGAGTATTCAGAGGGTATGTTGTTGACTTTTTGCAGTTCAGTTTCTTTAGTCCCGTGTGCAATGCTGCGGACTATTATATTACGATAGGTGCTGTATTGCTTGTGATCTCGGTAATGTTCTGCAAAAAAAATATTGCTCCCCGACAACCTGAGCCGGAAAAGACAAACTGATATGAAATATGAATTGATCGTTGAAACAGACGAGGGTACAAGAATAGATAAGTTCGTAAGCGAGAATATCGAAAAACTTTCGAGAAGCAGTGCCGCCGCATTGTGCGAGGACGGCGCAGTTACGGTAAACGGTAAGCCGTGCGCAAAAAACTATAAGATAAAAACGGGCGATAATATTTCGGTGACCGTACCCGAACCGAAGGAGTATGAGGCACAGGCGGAGAATATACCTCTTGATATAGTGTATGAGGACGAACACCTGCTTGTGGTAAACAAACCTAAAGGCATGGTAGTACACCCTGCACCCGGTAATTACAGCGGTACTCTTGTGAACGCACTTTTATACCACTGCAAAGACAGCTTATCCGGTATAAACGGAGTTTTGCGTCCCGGCATAGTACACCGTATCGACAAGGATACAAGCGGACTGCTTATAGTTGCCAAAAACGATAGGGCGCACATAGGGCTTGCAGAGCAGATAAAGGAGCATTCCTTTGAACGTGAATACGAGGCTGTATTATACGGCAGACTTAAAGAAAACGAGGGTACTATTGATGCACCTATCGGCAGGCACAAAACAGACCGCAAAAAAATGTGCGTCACATTTGATAACAGCAGAACTGCCGTTACTCACTATAAAGTATTGTCGTATAACAACGGCTTTTCTCATGCGGCAATGAAATTGGAAACAGGCAGAACGCACCAGATAAGAGTACACATGGCGTATATAGGACACCCTGTTGCAGGCGATCCTGTTTACGGACCGTCAAAGGTGATAACTGAGCTTAACGGACAATGCCTGCACGCAAAGAAGATAGGCTTTGTACACCCGATAACGGGAGAGTTTTTGCGTTTCGATTCCGAGCTGCCCGAATACTTTCTTAAGTTTATAGGTAAACTGGAGATTTTATAAAAAGTGGAATTTGGAAAGTGGAAATTGGAATTGTTGCTTGCAATACTATTTGAATATTAACCATTAGTATAACACAGTCGGAAGTATATTCGCGTGCAATGAAGTATTGGTTATATTATGTGTATAAGCGCGAATTTCCACTTTCAACTTTCTTTGAAAAAAGTTTTAAAAAAACAGTTGAAATTAGTTTCCGGATATGGTATAATACAAAAGCATTTGAACCGTTATCACATATTGATAATGCGATTCACTGCCCGGCGGAGAGCCGAACAATGAAGCGGACAGTCCTCTGAATATTGATCTTGCTTCGGATCGTTATTTAAGAATGTCTGTAAACTTTAGGAGGATTTAGAAATGGATGCATTGAAGTTGATTGCAGCAGATTCCGTAAAGAAGGAAGTACCCGAATTTAAGATCGGTGACACAGTACGTGTAAGCGTAAACATTCGTGAAGGCGAAAGAGAAAGAATCCAGATGTTCGAGGGTACAGTTATTGCAAAGAAGAGCAGCGGCGTAGCAGAAACATTCACAGTAAGACGTGTAGCTTACGGCGTTGGTGTTGAGAGAGTATTCCCTCTCCACTGCCCGAATGTTAAAGACGTTAAGGTTATCAGACACGGTAAGGTTAGACGTGCCAAGCTCTACTATTTGCGTGACAGAGTTGGTAAGGCTGCAAAGGTTAAGGAGAAGATCGTTAAGGGTTAATCCTTTTCCCGATCTGTTCGATAGTTTAATTGAGGGGCATAACGTCCCTCTTTTTACTATCAATTTTGTGAAAATAATAAAACGGCAAAGGCAGGGCGTTTTTAGATGGATACTCAGATATTCAATAAGGTCGAAGACCCTAATGACATTTCGGGCAAACGTATTTCAGAAGACAGCGTGCCCGATTTTAACGCAGTCAACTCAAATGATGATCCCGTAGAAAGAGAGATCTCAGACGAGGAGGCAGCCGTAAAGAAAAATAAAAGAAGAAAGAAAACCGGAAAAAAAGATGCCCCCTCTGCATTTATCAGCGGTTTGTATGATTGGGTATCTGCATTTTTGTTCGCACTCATTGCAGTTGTTGTTATTATGACGTTCTGCTTCAGAATAGTTGATGTTGACGGCTCATCTATGGTCGATACTCTTCACGACAGAGATAAGGTCATTGTAACGGGTCTTAACTATGAACCGAGAGTAGGCGACATTGTTGTTATAAGTCACGGTGTCGATCTCGATAAGGCTATTGTAAAAAGAGTAATAGCCGTAGGCGGTCAGACGGTAGACATCAATTCCGAAACAGGCGAGGTTATTGTTGACGGCGTTGTACTCGACGAGCCGTATATAAACGGTACTACCGTTGCGGATAACGATGTTGAGTTCCCTCTTGAAATAGAAGATGGCAAGGTCTTTGTTCTGGGCGACAACCGTCCCATTTCAAAAGACAGCCGTTATGCCGAAGTAGGACAGATCGACAAGGAATGGATAATCGGAAAGGTACAGTTCAGATTTTATCCATTCGACGACATAGGCAGAGTAGAATGATAAAAAAGTTGGGTTTTCTTTAGAGAAAACCCAGCTTTTTTAATTCGCATTGCGCATTGACATAGGGGTGTTATAATGCAAAACAAAAAGAGTTCGCCCATTAAAGGCAAAAGGGCGAGAAATTCAGGTAATACTCAGAAAAATTATACAGGAAAAAATAATTCGGGCAAAGACTCAAAAGCTTTATACCATAAAAAAAGTGCGTCAGATAATGTCAGGACTGCCCGAAAGGTTCAGAAAGTTCGGAAGCCCGAAAAATCAAAGAGTACGCCGCTTGCGGAGAATGCTCAGTATATACAGTGGTTTCCCGGGCATATGACGAGAACAAAAAGACAGATACAGTCCGACTTGAAGCTTGTTGACGCTGTTGCCGAGATCATTGACGCACGTCTGCCGCAAAGCAGCAGAAACCCCGATCTTGACAGCCTTATCGGGAATAAACCCCGGCTTATACTTCTGAACAAGTGCGATCTTGCCGATCCGTCTGCAACGTCAAAGTGGGTCGCTTACTTCCGTTCAAAGGGTATAAAAACAGTGGAGCTTGACTGTAAGTCGGGCAAGGGCATTGCCAGCTTTACAAATGCGGTGAGAGATATTCTTTCGCATAAAATAGAGATGTGGGAATCAAAGGGTATGAAGAATCATTCTCTCAGAGTTATGGTTGTCGGTATTCCGAATGTAGGCAAGTCGTCTTTTATCAACAGAATATCAAAGTCCACAAAAGCAAAGGTCGAAGACCGCCCCGGCGTTACAAGGGGTAATCAGTGGTTTACTATTGATAAAAACATTGAACTGCTCGATACTCCCGGTGTGCTGTGGCCTAAATTCGACGATCAGAGCGTAGGAGAAAAGCTTGCGTTCACGGGTGCTGTTAAAGATCAGATAATGGATACAGAACAGCTTGCACTGCGTTTGCTTGAATACCTTAAAGATAATGTAAACCCAGTTTTCAGTGAGAGGTTTTCTCTTACCGACGAAGAATTATCTTTGTCACCGCATGAGCTGCTTGCCGTTATCGCCGCAAAGCGAGGTATGCTTATCTCGGGCGGCGAACCCGATACAGAGCGTGCCGCAGTTATGGTGCTTGATGAGTTCAGGGCGGCAAAGCTCGGACGTATCACGCTTGAATTACCATAGGGGGATGTGATGTATTATGGTAGATCTTGAATACGAGAATAAAGCCCGAGAAAAGGGCTATAAAATAATCTGCGGAATAGACGAGGCAGGCAGAGGCCCTCTTGCAGGCCCTGTGTGTGCGGCGGCAGTCATACTTCCGAAGGATAAGATAATAGAGGGTATAAACGATTCCAAAAAGATAACCGAAAAGAAAAGAGAAAAGATATTTGAAGATATTCTCAAAGAGGCTGTTTCTGTCGGCATTGGATGGGCAAGCGTTGAAGAGATAGAGGAGATAAATATTCTTAATGCCGCTATGCTTGCAATGAAGCGTGCAGTTGACGATATGAAAACAAAGCCCGACTTTGCTTATGTTGACGGCAATACTACTCCGCCGCTTAATATCGACTGCGAGGCGGTAACGGGCGGCGACGCTAAAATTATGTCGGTTGCGGCGGCGTCTATCGTTGCCAAGGTGAGCCGTGACAGACTTATGCGCAAATATGCAGATGAGTACCCCGACTACGGTTTTGACAAGCATAAGGGCTACGGTACTAAAGTGCATACCGCCGCTATTTTGGAGTACGGCGCATGCCCTCTGCACAGACCAAGCTTTCTGAAAAAGCTGTATGCTAAAAACGGTAAGCAAGATGAACAGCAAACTTCATGACGAGCATATTAAAGAGCGTGGGCGGCAGGGTGAAAAGCTCGTTTGCGCATATCTTGAACAGAAAGGCTATAAAATCGTTTGTACGAATTATCACAGCAGATACGGCGAAATAGATATTATAGCCGAGAATGACAGTGTTATAGCATTTGTTGAGGTCAAAACAAGAAAGACTAATTCGCTTGTAAGCGGTTTAGAGAGTATCAATAGTACAAAGATAAGAAAGATCGTTCTTACCCTGCTTGATTATATTACAAAGCATAATACGGAAAAACAGCCTCGCATAGACTGCGCCTCTGTTACTGTGAGCAGTAAAGGCGAGAAAGTATTATACATAGAAAATGCGGTCGAAAACCCCGAAGATTATGTATAGTGTTGAGAGTTAAGAGTTTAGAGTTAAAAGTGGAAAGTTGAAAGTGGAAAGTGGAATTTTTTCGCTCAAAGCTTTAAACATCCATTTTTGACGTTTATTATATGAAAGGAGAGATAAGATGGATAACGTAAGTATTAGCAAAAAGCTTTCTTTGGTATTAAGACATAAGCCCGAAGTCATTGGTATTGAGCTTGACAGCAACGGTTGGGCTGATGTGGATATTTTTATTGAGAATTTCAACAAGAAATTCAAAGCAGAGCTTACAATGGAAAAGCTTGAAGAGATCGTAAGAACCAACGACAAAAAGAGATATTCCTTTAACGAGGATAAAACAAAGATAAGGGCAAATCAGGGTCATTCGATAAATGTAGATGTTGAGCTTAAACAGGCAGTACCGCCCGAGATATTGTATCACGGTACTGCGCTCAGATTTGCCGATTCGATAGAGAAAAACGGCATTTTGAAAATGAACAGACTTTATGTTCATTTGTCGCTTGATGAAGCAACTGCACTGAAGGTAGGCATTCGTCATGGCAAGCCTGTTATTTTTAAGGTCAAGGCAGGAGAAATGTACAGGGCAGGACACATCTTTTATCTCTCAGAGAATAATGTGTGGCTTACAGACAGTGTTTCGCCGCAGTATATCGAAAGAATTTGACGATAACAGCGTATATTTTTATACAAGCCTTTGACAATTACAGAAAATTAGTGTACAATACAATTTGATGTATTATTTTAATTGATAACAGAAAGGATGTTATTACTATGAAGTATAACAGCACTACCAATAAAAATATTGTAGTATCAGCTTCTCAGGCTATCGCACAGGGTATCTCTTCGGACGGCGGTTTGTTTGTTCCTATGGAAATACCGCAGTATACAAAAGCCGATATTGAAGCGCTTGCAAAGCTTGACTATGTGGGCAGAGCAAAGAAGATACTTACCGATTATCTTGACGACTTCACCGCAGAAGAGATAGACGAGTGCGTTACAAAGGCTTATACCGCAGAAAAATTCGGCTCGGCTAATCCTGCGCCGCTGTCTTATCAAAAGTACGGCGATATTGATATGAACGTATTGGAGCTTTGGCACGGTCCTACATCTGCGTTCAAAGATATGGCTTTGCAGATATTGCCGCACCTGCTTATCAAGTCTTTGAGAAAGACCTATCCCGACAAGCAGGCTGTTATTCTCGTTGCTACCTCGGGCGATACGGGCAAGGCAGCACTTGAAGGCTTTAAAGATGTTGACGGTACAAAGATTATGGTATTCTATCCCGTTGACGGTGTAAGTCCCATGCAGAAGCGTCAAATGACAACGCAAGAGGGACAAAACGTAAATGTATGCGCTATCAGAGGCAACTTTGACGATGCTCAGACAGGCGTTAAGAAGATATTCACAGACCCTGCTCTCATTGAAAAGCTTGAAAAGAACGGCTACATCTTCTCCAGCGCAAACTCTATCAACTGGGGCAGACTTTTGCCGCAGATAGTATATTATTTCTCGGCTTACTCCGATATGGTAAACGACGGTAAAATAGCTTTGGGCGATAAGATCAACGTTGTTGTACCCACAGGCAACTTCGGCAACATTCTTGCTTCTTACTATGCATACAGAATGGGTCTGCCGATAAACAAGTTTATCTGTGCGTCTAACTCCAACAACGTACTCACAGACTTTATCGCAACAGGTACATACGACAAGAACAGAAGCTTTTACGCTACTATTTCTCCGTCTATGGATATTCTCGTATCAAGCAACCTTGAACGTTTCCTCTATCATATGAGCGAGTGCGACGATGCAAAGGTAAAGGGCTATATGACAGCTCTCAAAACTCAGGGCGCATACACTGTCGATGATGAGCTTAAAGAGAAAATTTCCGCACTGTTTGCAGGCGGTTTCTGTGATGATGTCAAGACGAAGGCTGTTATAGACGAGTTCTTCAACAAGTACGGCTATCTGTGCGATACTCATACGGCAGTCGCAGTAAGCGTGTATAAAGAGTATGTTGAGAATACAGGCGACAGAACACCTGCTGTTCTCGATTCCACAGCAAGCCCGTACAAGTTCAGCGGCAGCGTACTTAAAGCTATCGCAGACGGCGAAGCACTTCCCGATGACGAGTTTGCAATGGTCGATCTTCTGAGCAAGAAAACAAATACACAGGTTCCGAAGCCGCTTGCGGCATTGAAGAACAAGACAGCAAGATTTACAAACGTATGCAATGCCGATGAAATGCCTGAGTTTGTACTTTCGTCACTCGGTATAGAGTAATGTCTTTATATGTACTCGGTGATCCTCATTTGTCGTTCGGCGTTGATAAGCCTATGGATATTTTCAGCGGCTGGGGAAATCATACCGAAAGGATAGAGAAAAACTGGCGCAGTATCGTAACTGATGAAGATACTGTGGTACTTGCAGGCGATATTTCGTGGGGTATGAGCTTAAAAGAAACCTTGCCCGATTTTCGCTTTATAGATGCTCTGCCCGGCAAAAAGATAATATTAAAGGGCAACCACGACTATTGGTGGGAAACCAAAACGAAAACAGACCGATTCTTTGCCGAAAACGGCATTAGTACGATAAGTATACTCAACAATAACGCTTATCGCGTAGGAGATATTGCCGTTTGCGGTACAAGAGGGTGGTATTATGATGATGAAAAGTCTGCCTCCAAGGTATTGAACCGTGAGGCAGGCAGACTTAAAATGTCGATAGAAGAAGGACTGAAAACAGGCGGTGAGCCGGTTGTATTTCTGCACTATCCGCCTGTATTTGACGGAAAAGAGTGTCCCGAAATGATGAACGTACTGTATGAGTACAATATAAAGCGGTGCTATTACGGTCATCTTCACGGAAAGAGAATTTCATCTCACGCAACTACGGGGTACTATAACGGGATACAGTTTTTTCTCATAGCCTGTGATTATACGCAGTTCAATCCACTAAAAGTTGAAAGTGGAATTGTTGCTTGCAAAACTTTTTGAATTGCATTAACCTTTAGGAACTGTTCATCAATAACTTTTCATTTCTGCTTGTCTAATTTGCCCCGCACCGCATTAAATTTTCTTGAAATACGTCAGTATTCCTGCGAAAATTTGCCTTGTGCAGAACAAATTATCCTAAGCATAAATTTAAAAGTTATTTCTTCACAGTTCCTTAGTATAACAACGAATGAATTTTGACAGCATGCAATGAAGTATTGTTTTTATTATGTATGAGCGCATTATTGCGTGCAGGCGCACGGGTCTCGCCTGCCGGCTCGGTCGGTGCTGTTGCCTACGGCAATGTCTGCCCCCGGCAGACCGCACCCTGCCGCACATTTCCACTTTCCACTTTCCACTCTCCACTCTCCACTTTTACAAAAATATTTACATTTAATTCATAAAAAAGGTAGATTTATTCTGCATAGTGTGTTATACTTATAAAGTTAATCGCATAATATCATTGAATGGTCATGAATTGGTACTTACGTTATGCGAGATATTACGGAAATATAAAAAAATTGCGGACAGACCCGCACTCAGGAGGAGCATTAAAAATGAGTTTAGTAGCATCAAATAAGGTAGAAACAAACAGACATGAGCTTACAGTTTCGGTTGACGGCGAAACATTTAAAAAGGCTATCAATGTCGTTTACAAGAAGCAGGTAAAGAACATCAATATCCCCGGTTTCAGAAAGGGCAAAGCACCGAAGGCTGTTATCGAGAAGATGTACGGCAAAGAGGTATTCTATGAGGACGCTATGCAGGATCTTTATCCCAACGCTTTGCAGTCTGCTGTTGACGAGGCAGGGCTGAGAGTTATCAACGATAAGATCGACCTTGACGTAACAGATGTATCGGAGGACGGCTTTACATTCAAGGCTGTTGTTACAACATACCCTGAGGTAACTATCGAGAACTACAAGGGCATTGAGATAGAGGCTAAGTCTGCCGAGGTCACAGAGGAGAAAATAAACGAAGAGATCGACAAGGCACGTCAAAGACAGAGCCGCCTTGAAACTGTTACAGACAGACCTGCACAGAAGGGCGATATTGCAATAATCGACTTTGAAGGCTTTAAAGACGGCGTTCCGTTTGACGGCGGCAAGGACGAGGACTATCACCTCACACTCGGAAGCGGCAGCTTTATTCCCGGATTTGAGGAGCAGGTCGAGGGTCACAGCACAGACGAGGAGTTTACTATCAACGTAACATTCCCCGAGGATTATCAGGCAGACGACCTTGCAGGCGCACCGGTTGAGTTCAAGATCAAGATAAACGAGATCCAGACAAGAATATTGCCCGAGCTTGACGAGGACTTTGTACAGAATGCAAGCGAAACAGCTTCTACTGTTGACGAGTACAAAGAGGAGATCAAGAAAA
>JAFOMO010000232.1 GCA_017418905.1 Clostridia bacterium
GAGCGCCACCTTGCCAAGGTGGAGGTAGCGGGTTCGAGCCCCGTCATCCGCTCTTAATTTTTATGCGGCGTTATAGCCAAGTGGTAAGGCAAGAGTCTGCAAAACTCTCATTCCCCGGTTCAAATCCGGGTGACGCCTCCAATGACCTCTCTTCGTGAGAGGTCTTTTTTCGTTGTATAATACTTTTTTGAGTACCTTCATATAATTAATAAAAAACGGGAGTGTTATTTATATGGAACGTTACGACAGTATTTCATACGACTTTGATGTGACTAAGATACCCGAACCTACTCAAACAGTTTATACCACAGAGCAGACAGAACAAGAGAGCATTATACCGGAAGATATTACAGCCGAATTTGTACCCGATAACGATATTACCGCCTCTCACCTTAATAAGCATACTGTTCTGATGTTTCAGATAGCGTTATGCTTGCTGATCGGTGCGGCTGCGTTTGTAATAAAGTCTATCGGCGGCGAGGTGTACGAAAAAGTCAAAACACAGTATCAGTCTTTGCTTTGCGACACTCTGATTACCGATACAAACAATGCCGCAAACGAAACCTTTGTAAACGAGGCTGTCGATGAAGCTGAAAATAGGCAGAGTATGCGTTGAGTTCGGCTATATTTCCGCTGTGTTTATGCTGCTGCCGCTGCTGCTTTACAACGACAGCAGATATGCAGCAGCCGTTTTGTGCGTTGTGTGCCACGAGATGGGGCATATAGAGAGAATGTTGTCTTTGGGTATGAACAGCGTTCATATAAAGGTGCGCCTGCTTGACATTGCTATTAACGACACCTGCGCAAACAGCAGAAGTTATCTTGACGATATATCGGTGATACTTGCAGGACCTGCCGCAAATCTTTTAATGTGCATTATCTGCGGAGTGATATATAAATATTACCCTGTTGATTTTTTGTATAATGCTTTTGTGATAAGCCTTGTGCTCTTTGCGTTTAATATGCTGCCTGTTGAGAGTACGGACGGCGGACGGCTTGCAGAGATAATCTTGAAAAGCTTTTTCAGTGAGAGAACAGTAAAGCTTATAATTATCGTATCAAGCTTTATAATAATAGTTCCCTTTGCAGTTTTCGGACTTTATATTCTTTTGTGTTCGAGGTATAATTATTCATTGCTGTTTTCGGGGCTTTATATAACAGCGGCGGTAATACAGCGGATCATTAACGAATAAATAATAAAAAATTCTTGACAAGATTAATACTTTTGTATATAATTTAAGTGTAAACAAGAGTACTCCTCAGACTAAGGTGCAGGACCGCAATCACCGAACCTTAGTCTTTTTGTTTTGTTTCGATTTTTGTATTGATTTATAGTACAAAATGTGATATAATTTTATCGAAAATCACTAAGGGATCGTCAAGAAATAACTTGCACTTTCAGGCTTGTCTAATTTGCCCTGTGTATCGTTGCAATACCTTGAAATACGTCAGTATTCCTGCGGTATTGTGCCTAACACAGAACAAATAATTCTTCACTTGAATTGCACAACTTATTTCTTGACAATTCCTAAGCAGAGAAAGGATAATTAAACATGAGTAATCCCATAGTTACATTTGAAATGGAAAACGGCAAAACATTTAAAGCAGAGCTTTATCCCGAAATAGCCCCCAATACTGTAAACAACTTTATCTCGCTTGTTCGGAAGGGCTTTTATGACGGACTTATTTTTCACAGAGTAATAAAAGGCTTTATGATCCAGGGCGGCTGCCCGAAGGGTACGGGTACGGGCAACCCCGGATACAGCATCAAGGGCGAGTTCTCTTCAAACGGCTTTAAGAACGATCTATCGCATGACCCCGGTGTTCTTTCTATGGCAAGAGCTATGAACCCCGATTCGGCAGGCTCGCAGTTCTTTGTAATGCATCAAAAATCACCTCACTTAGACGGAGAATATGCCGCTTTCGGCAGGGTCACAGAGGGTATGGACGTTGTAAACGAGATAGCAGAGTGCAGAACATCATGGGCAGATAAACCCGTTGTACCGCAGGTAATGAAGAAGGTTACCGTTGAAACATTCGGCGTTCAGTATCCCGAGCCGGAAAAGGTCTGATAATAAAAAGTATTTTGCCGAGAACGGTCTGTTTCGTTCTCGGCTTTTGTAAATAGAGGTAATAAGAATATGAAAAAAGCATTGATAACGGGCGCAAGCTCCGGAATAGGCAGAGAATTTGCCCGTATTTTCGATTCATTGGGCTTTGAGCTAATTCTTGTGGCAAGACGAGAAGAACGCCTGAAAGCGTTGGCAAACTGTCTGAAGGGAAACCCAAGAATTATTGCTATGGATATATGCGGTGCTGAAAACGCAAAAAAGCTCTATGAGCTTACCAAAGATGATAATATTGATGTACTTATAAACAATGCCGGCTTTGGTGTGTGGGGCGCATTTGCGGAAACGAGTGTTGACCGTGAAATTGAAATGCTCAGGCTTGACGTTGAGACAATGCACGTTTTGTTTAAGCTGTTTTTAAAGGATTTTAAGGCTAAAAACAGCGGCTGTATACTTAATGTTGCTTCTGCCGCAGCATTTGCTCCGGGACCGTATATGGCGGCTTATTATGCGTGCAAGGCTTATGTATTAAGGCTTACGCAGGCGGCTGCCTTTGAGCTGAAAGAGGCTGAGTCAAATGTTCGGGTATCTGCACTCTGTCCGGGACCTGTTGCAACAGAGTTCAATGAGGTTGCAGGAGTGAATTTTTCCGTAAAGCCCTTGTCGGCTAAATATACGGCAAAATATGCGGTAAAACAAATGATGAAGGGCAAAACCGTTATAGTACCCGGCACATATATGAAGCTTGCTGGTATAGCGTCAAAAATACTTCCGTCATCTCTTGCGTTGGAGGTCACTGCAAGTATACAAAAAAACAAGATGAAAAAGTCCGAAAAATAATAATAATAAGGAATTGTCAAGAAATAAGTTGTGCAATTCAGGCGAAGAATAATTTGTTCTGTGTTAGGCACAATACCGCAGGAATACTGACGTATTTCAAGGTATTGTAACGACACACAGGGCA
>JAFOMO010000233.1 GCA_017418905.1 Clostridia bacterium
GAGAGCAGTGTTCTGCGCTTATCACTGTATCGGGCAGCGAGGGTACAACAATAAAAATGAGTGACGGCTTCGAGTTCACAGCGACAAAGAAGTTTGATTGTATCGTTTACTCCTCTCCGAACCTTGAGCAGGGCAAAACATACACCGCAAGTGCAGGGGAGAGCAAAGCTGAGTTTTCTTTTGATAACGGGCTTTACTTTGCAAATTAATTGATATATGGTATAAAAGGTGACTGCCGCAAATCGTTATGATTGCGGCAGTCTTATTTGTTGCTTTTTTGTAAATAATTTTTGCGAATTTATAAAATAAAATTTTTCCACTTGATATTTTTATTTATTCTGATATAATATAGATTAGGAATATGTTTTTTATGATATGAATATCAAGAAAGGTGACCGAAATGAACAAGAAGTCAATAATAGTTCTGTCTGCATTTCTGGCAGTTTCTGTTCTGCTTGCAGGGTGCAGGCTCGCAAGCTCCGACAGAGAAGAATATGACGGTTACTCAAGAGTGTTATACAGCGATACGGGCGAAGAAGCTTCAGAGGATTACAATGAAGAGCTCGTCGAGAATGGGTCTAAGCGTGAAGAAAGCAAAAAAACGGACTCGAAAACCTCCAAAGCAGATGAAAAAGACAAAGACACAGATTCTCAGGGGGCGGAAACAGTTACCGTTATTACAGAAAAAACGACTACAACATACTATTATACCGAGTATTCCGAGGAAGATACAGACGAGGGCGGTATGAATATAGTTGACGATAATTCACACCATAATACTGATACAGCGTCCGATACTGCTTCCGATACCGATACAGATGTGTACACAGAGAGCGACTCGGACAGTGATACCGATATTGATGTAAGCTCCGATACTCAGACAGACAGCGGAACAGACAGCGATACTCAGACCGATTCGGAAAACACCGACAGCGAAGTAAGACACTTCACCGAAGCCGATCTCGATTTCGTGATAAACGGAGAGCGTGTAAAGCTTGGCGATAATATAAGCGACGTATTACCTATGTTGGGCGAACCTCTGAATATCAGCGAACTGCCTATGGGCGGCAGCAGTTACAGCTTTGACGGCTTTACCGTGAATACTGCCGCCAATGGTGAAGAACAGATCGAAACCGTTGTTTCTGTTGAGATTTTCTCCGATACTATCGAAACGGAAAAGTATGTTCGTGTGGGTATGACGGCAGAAGAGGCTTGCGCAGTTTACGGCGAGGACTATTTGCAGTATGAAGATGAATACAGATATTATATAGACAATAAGTATATGTATTTTTATGTACAAAACGGTATTGTTGCAAATATCGGCTATTCGATAGACAGCGAGTTGGAGTGATAACAATGCTTGAAAAGGGAATAAAGGCTCCGTCATTTTCTCTGCCCGATAAAGACGGAAATATAAGAACTCTTGAAGAGTTCAAGGGCAAAAGAGTTATACTGTATTTTTACTCAAAGGATAACACCGCAGGCTGTACAAAGCAGGCGTGCGGTTTTGGTGAGCTGTATCCGCAGTTTACAGAAAAAGGCGCAGAGGTCATAGGTATAAGCAAAGACAGCATTGCCTCACATAAAAGGTTTGCAGAGAAATACAGCCTTCCTTTTATACTTCTTTCCGATACGGAGCTTGAAACGATCAAGGCTTATGACGTATGGGCAGAGAAGAAAATGTACGGTAAGACTACTATGGGAGTTGTGCGCACAACATACATTATAGACAAGGACGGTAATATCGAGGCTGTTTTCGGAAAGGTAAAAGCCGCCGATAATCCGAAACAAATGCTTGAAGCAATAGAATAAAATAATACCGCTGTCGTTTTTCGGCAGCGGCTTTTTTGATGTTCTATATATACAAAAATATACAAAAATATACAAAAGCCTCTGCAAACCAAAACCGATATTACAGAGGCGATTTTTATTTATATTGTCGAGTGAGAAACGTGCAGTGTGAACTCACATTTCACTTTCAACTTTCTACTTTCAACTTTGAATTAGTACATTCCGCCCATATCGGGTGCAGCCGGAACAGCCGGTGAAGGCTCTTTGATGTCTGCAACCAAAGACTCTGTTGTAAGAACCATAGCGGCAACAGAAGCAGCGTTCTGGAGTGCGGAGCGTGTAACCTTTGTCGGATCGACGATACCTGCGCTTATCATATCTGCGTATTCCTCTTTGAGTGCGTCGAAGCCGTAGCCGATCTTGCCCGATCTCTTGATGTTGTCAACGATAACAGAACCCTCAAGACCTGCATTTTCTGCGATCTGGCGAACAGGCTCTTCAAGTGCCTTCAATACGATCTGTACACCTGTTTTCTCGTCGCCCGTAACATTTGCAAGAGCAGCCTCAACTGCGGGAATAGCGTTCATAAGAGCTGTGCCGCCGCCTGCAACGATACCCTCTTCAACTGCTGCCTTTGTAGCAGAGAGAGCGTCCTCAATTCTGAGCTTCTTCTCTTTCATCTCAATTTCAGTTGCTGCGCCTACCTTGATAACTGCAACACCGCCTGCAAGCTTTGCAAGTCTTTCGTTGAGCTTCTCACGGTCAAACTCAGATGTTGTGTTTTCAAGCTGTGTGCGGATCTGTGCAACTCTTGAAGCAATTGCCTCACTGTCGCCCGCACCGTCAACGATTATTGTATTCTCTTTGTCAACCTTTACCTGTCTTGCTCGGCCGAGCTGAGAAATATCTGTGTCAACAAGCTCTAAACCAAGTTCGGAGCTGATAACCTCACCGCCTGTGAGCGTTGCAATATCTTGGAGCATTTCTTTTCTTCTGTCGCCAAAGCCCGGAGCTTTAACTGCAACACAAGTGAATGTACCTCTCAGCTTGTTGAGTATAAGTGTTGTGAGAGCCTCACCCTCAACGTCCTCAGCGATAATAACAAGCTTGCTGCCTGTTTTAACTATCTGCTCAAGTAGGGGGAGAATATCCTGTGTAGAGGAGATCTTCTTGTCTGTGATAAGAATGTATGCGTCGTCAAGCTCTGCGATCATCTTATCTGTATCAGTTACCATATAAGGAGCGATATAACCTCTGTCAAACATCATACCCTCAACAACCTCGGAGTATGTTTCTGCGGTCTTAGACTCTTCGACTGTGATAATACCGTCCTTTGTAACCTTTTCCATAGCCTCTGCAATAAGAGCACCGATAGTTTCGTCTGCGGAAGAAATAGCGGCAACTCTTGCAATATCGTTAGTACCGCTTACAGCCTGAGAGTTCTTTGCAACCTCTTCAACTGCTGCGTCAACTGCACGCTGAATACCCTTTTTGAGTATCATCGGGTTTGCACCTGCGGTAACATTCTTCATACCCTCTCTGATGAGAGCCTGAGCAAGAAGTGTAGCTGTTGTTGTGCCGTCGCCTGCAACGTCGTTTGTCTTTACCGATACTTCTTTAACGAGCTGTGCGCCCATATTCTCGAAAGCGTCGTCAAGCTCGATTTCTTTAGCTATTGTAACACCGTCATTTGTGATAAGGGGAGAGCCGAATTTCTTGTCAAGAACAACGTTTCTGCCCTTAGGGCCCAATGTGATCTTAACTGTATCTGCAAGCTGGTCTATACCTGCTTTAAGAGCCTTTCTGGCTTCTTCACCGTAAATAATCTGTTTTGCCATAATTTTATACCTCCAAAAATATTACTCTACTACTGCAAGAATATCAGATTGACGTACTATTGTATATTCTTCTCCGTCAACCTTTACTTTTGTTCCTGCGTAATTGTTTGTAAGAACCTTGTCGCCAACCTTGATCTGCATAACAACGTCTTTGCCGTCAACAACTCCGCCGGGGCCTACTGCAACAACATTTGCAAACTGCGGCTTTTCCTGTGCGGCTGCTGCGAGAACAATTCCGCTTTTTGTTGTTTCTTCTGCTTTTTCAGCCTGTAATACGACTCTGTCGAGAAGTGGTTTAATAGTCATAATATATCCTCCTGTGTATCATTAACTTTGTATTAGCACTCTCATTATCCGAGTGCCAAATATATTCTATACCATTATCTTGAAAAAATCAAGTAGAAATTTAGTATTAACAATTTTTTTACAAACAAAAATTCATACCCTTGAATTTCTATGCGGAAGATGTTAATATTATTACATTGTTTATTCTGAAAGTGGAAAGCTGAAAGTGGAATTTTTGGAATTTTGATAACTGAGATTTTTGTGTAAAATTGGAGTTGATTGATTATGTACTATGATAATTGGGACGATTTGAAGAAAGCGTGTTTTGCCTGCAATAAGTGTGAGCTGTGCGCCACACGTACAAATCTTGTTTTCGGTGTAGGGAATCCGAATGCCGAGGTAATGTTCATAGGCGAAGGTCCGGGAGAACAAGAGGACTTGAAGGGCGAGCCTTTTGTGGGCAGAGGAGGACAATTGCTTGACAAAATGCTTGCAGTTATAGACCTTGACCGCAGCAAGAATATTTATATTGGCAATATGGTAAAATGCAGACCTCCGAAAAACAGAGACCCGAAACCCGAGGAGCAGGAGGAGTGCATTTTCTGGCTGAGAAATCAAGTAAAGCTTATAAAACCTAAGATAATAGTATGCCTCGGAAGAATTTCCGCTATGAAGGTAATAAAGCCCGATATAAAGATAACAAAAGAACACGGAATATTTTTTGAGCGCAACGGTACACTGCTTATGGCAACTCTGCACCCTGCGGCACTTCTCAGAAATCCTAACAATAAGCCTGCCGCTATGGAGGATTACTTTAAACTCAGAGATAAGATAAAAGAAGTCTGCGAACACACCTATTAAAATGTGGAATTTGGAAAGTGGAAAGTGGAATTTTTAAGAGAACAAAACTTTGACCGCATGCAATAAACATACGATTTTGTTGTGTCTGACTGCGAATTGCTAATTGAAACAACGCCGCCCTGCAAAAGGTACAGGGCGGAAATTATTTCTTTGTATTATTATTATTTGTATGTAAGCTTTACCACAACCGAGCGGAATGATTCAAGAATGATGATAGACGCATTCTGATCGTTTATCTGTTCGGATTTTTCAAGCTGTTCGTTTGCGTCTGATATATATGAGAACATATAGTACGGGTCTTTATTGAACATCAGATCCATGCTCTCGTTGAAGTCCATTGATGATTCAAAACGAACGGTAAATTCGGTATCTCTGTTTTTTGCGGCTTCAATAAGATCGTTTACCATAACCTCACGGCAGTTTTCAAAGTCATCTATGAAGGTGGATTCTACAACAAAGAAATTTGCGCTGTCGGAATTGCATTCGGGCAGAAAGATATTATATACCTCTTCGGCAGTATTGCCTACATATTCAAATAAAGGTGCTATTGTATGGTCACGCTTTATTATAGAATCGGGTACGTTGAAATAGTGGTAATAAGCGTTTTCACTGTCATCCCAGGTAATATCGAGATTATACCAGTTTCCGTCGATCTTAACGCAGTTCCACATATGAGATTCCGTTTCACTGCTACCGTTTATGTAGTAACATTCTATTCCAACCTTATTCAGCAGCAAAGCCGCAGCGTGAGAGTACCCTTCGCAGACTGCACTTCCCTTGACAAGTGCGCCGTATGCGCTAAATTCTTCCCAGCTTCCGTCTGCTGTGACAATACCGTCTGCATATACGCTCTTATCCATTATTACATCATGTATGTATTTCTCAAGATGATACTGATTCAGTCCTTTTGGAATAGATGTCATAATTCCGTTTATCGTATCATTAAAGATTATCATCTGAGTACGGCAGTCTGTACCGCTTAAAAATGAGTAAAGCTGTATAATAAACTGATTGCCTGCCGCACCGTATGTGTATCTGTTAGCAATCCAGAAAACACCGGGGTGATCCATAGTATACGTTTTAATGCAAAGCTCGGCATCACGTTCTGTAAATGTTTTATCCTGAACAGTGACCTTGCCTATCGGATACAGTCCGAACTCGTTTGCGGTTTCTGATACTCTGTATGCAGCCTCTCCGATACTTGAATAGCATTGCCGCTGGCTTTCTGTCTGAAGATAATCGTACCCTTTTGAAATTACGCTGTTTGAGGTATAATACGGACTGTTAACGGATTCTGTTTGTTGTATTTCGGTATACTTGCTGTCGTCGTCAAAGTTTATCGTTTCAAAAAGCTGTCCTCGTGCGTCGTTGATAGTATCGTTGAGAAAACAGCCGCCCGAAAAAGCAAGCGTGCTTATACATAACGCTGTCGAGACAGCTTTAATAAATGTGTTCATAAATATCCCTCGAGTTCAATGTTGGAAGTGAAAAGTTGAAAGTGGAATTATTCGGTGTGGTTGCTTAACTAAGGAACTGTGAAGAAATAACTTTTAAATTTATGCTTAGGATAATTTGTTCTGCACGAGGCAAATTTTCGCAGGAATACTGACGTATTTCAAGAAAATTTAACGCTGTGCAGGGCAAATCAGACAAGCAGAAATTAAAAATTATTGATGAACAGTTCCTAATAATACTATTGTACAAAAAAACTACAAGATATGTCAATAGGTATTTTCAGGGTATGTTGACAATATTCAAGCCCGATAGTACAATTACTTATGAGGTGATAACATGATCTATTTGCCCGAAGAAGTGAATACTGCCCTTAAACTGCTGAATAATGCAGGGTATGAGGCTTATATCGTAGGCGGCTGTGTGCGTGACAGTTTGCTCGGTACTGTGCCGAAGGATTACGATATTACAACAAGTGCATTGCCCCTGCAAACAGAAGATGTATTTAAAGGTTACAGAGTAATTGAAACGGGTATAAAGCACGGTACAGTTACAGTATTGATAAACGGAATGCCGCTTGAAATAACTACTTACAGAATAGACTCGGAATATGAGGACTGCCGCCGCCCGACAAGTGTTTCTTTTACAAAAAGTCTTGAAGAGGATACCGCAAGACGTGATTTTACAATGAATGCAATAGCGTATAATCCTGCTTGCGGTATAGCAGATCATCACGGCGGCGCAGAAGATATAAAAAAGGGTATAATTCGCTGTGTAGGTATTCCCGATGAAAGATTCACCGAGGACGCACTCAGAATAATGCGTGCGATAAGGTTTTCCTCGGTTTTGGGCTTTGATGTTGAAAACGAAACAAAAAAGTCGCTGTTCAAAAATAAAGCTTTGCTTGATAAAATCAGTCGTGAAAGAATAGCCTCGGAGTTTATCAAGCTTTTGTGCGGAAAAGATGTTTTTCGTGTTCTTACAGAATACGACGAGATAATAGCGCAGATAATACCCGAAGTATCACCTATGTTTGATTTCGATCAGCACAGCAGATACCATATATATAATGTGTGGGAGCATACCGCAAAGGTTTGCGAAAGCGTTGATAATACGCCCGTATTAAGGCTTGCGGCATTCTTTCACGACATAGGCAAACCCCATTGTTTTACAATGAAAAACGGTGAGGGACATTTTTACGGTCATGCGTCTATAAGTGAGGATATATGCAGAACTGTTCTCACAAGCTTAAAGCTTGACAACAAGACTAAAGATACCGTAACTCAGCTTGTAAAGCTGCATGATGTGCAGATAGAGCAAACACCTGCCGCCGTTAAGAAGTTTATGAGCAGAAGAAGTCCCGAATTATACTATATGCTGCTAAAACTGAAACGAGCAGATACATTGGGGCAGAACCCAATGGTTTTTGAACGTCTTGAAATGCTTGATAATATGAAAGCGATCGCAGACGAGGTGCTGTCACAAGAAGCGTGTTTTTCCTTAAAAGACCTTAAAATAAACGGAAATGATATAATGACACTGGGAGTGCGGCCGGGTAAAGCAGTAGGGAGGACGTTACAAATTTTGCTCGATAAGGTTATGGCAGGGGAGATCGAAAACGACAGGGAAAAGCTTATTGCTTGTGCAAAAGATATGATAAGCATTGATAATTAGTTAACAAATATTTAAATATAACATCTTGAATAAAACACAATTAAGTGTTAAACTATGTATTAGTTTTAAATTTCAGAAAAAGGAAGTATTGATATGACAAAGGTAGATATTTTTTCGGGCTTTTTGGGTGCAGGCAAAACA